>CAZNNJ010000178.1:0-8957 GCA_964574305.1 uncultured Rhodospirillales bacterium
GACCCGGGGGGGGGCTATGACCGCGTCCGGCCGGTGACGCCGGATGGCCATTTCGACCGGTACGGGTGGCAACACGGCCGCGACCGGAGGCACTTCGAGCGGTTCTGGGACGGCAGCGGCGACCGTGGCGTGCTGAAGCACGATCGCGGCGGCTGGAGGCTGATCTTCGAGAACGGCTCCGACGGCGATGAGGTGATTTTCCGCGGCGATCAGCATCGCTTCTGCGAGGGCGAATATGTGACCATGAAGGAGCGCGACGGCGAGATGCACACTTTCCGGGTCGCCAGCGTTCACTAAGTCCCGAGCCCCGCCTCAAGCTGCTTGGTTTTCCGCCACAGGTTCCCGCGGGCGGAGAGGCGGGAAATCGTCCGCCGACAGGGTTTCGCGCTCCAGCAGAAGCCGCACGCCGTCTTCCATGTCCTTGCGCCGTTGAGCGAGCAGATGGATCGCGCGGTCGAAGGCGCGGTCGACGATCTCGCGGACCGCCATGTCGATTTCCCGGGCGGTGGTTTCCCCGGTCTCGCTGCGCTGAAGCGGGGCATTTCCCAGGAAGGCCTGCTGGGGCAGCGCGTAGGTTCGCTGGCCCAGCATCTCGGCCATGCCATAGCGCGTTACCATCTCCAGCGCGACCTCCGTCGCCCGTTGCAGGTCGTCGCCCGCCCCAGTCGACACGTCACCGCCGAAGAGCAGTTTTTCGGCCGCACGCCCGCCCATCAGAACGGCGATTCGGTTCCTGAGGTCGCTCTCGGCCAGCAGGAAGCGGTCCTCGGTCGGCCTCTGCATCGTATAGCCGAGCGCGCCGACGCCGCGCGGGATGATCGAGACCTTCAGCACCGGATCGATGCCCGGCAGGCTTGCCGCCACCAGGGCGTGACCCAGCTCATGATAGGCGACACGCCGCCGTTCCTCCGCATTCAGCACCCGGCTCTTTTTCTCCAGACCGGCAACGATCCGCTCGACGGCGGCGTTGAAGTCGGCGAGCGTCACGAGATCGGCTTTGCGGCGGGTCGCCAGCAGCGCGGCCTCGTTGACGAGGTTCGCGAGATCGGCGCCGGTGAAGCCGGGAGTGAGGCCGGCGATGAGGTCGGTATCGACCCCCTCCGCCAGGCGGACCTTGTTCAGATGGACGGCCAGAATATCCCGCCGCCCCTTGCGGTCGGGCCGGTCGACCAGCACTTGCCGGTCGAAGCGGCCGGCGCGCAGCAGCGCGGGGTCGAGGATTTCCGGCCGGTTGGTCGCGGCCAGCAGGATGACCTTGCTGCGCGGGTCGAAGCCGTCCAGCTCGGCCAGCAGCTGGTTGAGGGTCTGTTCCTTCTCGGACTCGCCGCCGAAGCCGACATTCGCGCGGCTGCGGCCCAGCGAATCCAGCTCGTCGATGAAGATGATGCAGGGCGCGGCCTTGCGCGCCTGCTCGAACAGGTCGCGGACGCGCGAGGCGCCGACGCCCACGAACATCTCGACGAAATCGGAGCCCGAGATCGAGAAGAACGGCACGCCGGCCTCGCCGGCGACGGCGCGGGCCAGCAGCGTCTTGCCGGTGCCGGGCGGCCCGACCAGCAATATGCCCTTGGGCAGCCGCGCCCCCAGCCGGCCGTAGGAGTCGGGATCGCGCAGGAAGGAGGCGACCTCCTCCAGCTCGAACTTGGCCTCGTCGACGCCGGCGACGTCCTTGAACGTTACCTTGGTGTCGGTTTCGACATAGACCCGGGCATGCGACTTGCCGAGCGCCATGGCGCCGCCCAGGCCCTGCCCGCCCATGCGCCGAACGACGAAGAACCAGATCAGGTAGAAAATCCCGATCGGCAGGACCCAGGACAGGATCTGCGCGAGATAGCTCGGCGGCTCGCCCGAGAAGGTGACGCCGGTCTCCGCCAGGTCGCGCGCCAGCGCCGGATCGACCCGGTTGGTCGAGAACTGCTTCTGCCCGCCAGGCAGAGGTTCCTTCAGCTCACCGCTGATATTGGTGTCCGCGACGGTCAGGCTGGTGATCTTGCCGTCATGCAGCAGCGTCACGAACTGGCTGTAGGGAATCTGGCTGGTCTTCGCCAGGTTGGCGATCAACCCCTGGATCAGGAAGATGGCGAAGATCGCGATATAGACGAACCAGAGTGTCGGCTGATGCTTCTCGGGCTTGCCGTGCTGATCGTCGGTCATGGCTCGGGCTTCCTGTCGCGGTGAGAGGGGTCAGTGGGAGAAGATGCAGGGTATGGCGGAGGCGGCGAGCAGCGACCGGGTCACGCCGCCCAGCACCCATTCGCGCACCCGGCTGTGGCCGTAGGCGCCGGCGACAATCAGATCGCATTCCTCGTCGTTGGCGGCGACGATCAGCTGGTATCCGGTGTCGCCCGCCGGCTGCAGGCGGCGGATCGACACCTCGACGCCGTGTGTGGCGAGATAGCCGGCCATCGCATCGGCCGATACCTCGTATTTGCTGCCGTCGGAGCTGGAGGCGACCTCGGTCAGGACCACGGTTTCCGCAGCTTTCAGCAGCGGCAGCGCATCGCGCGCGGCACGGGCCGCCTGGGGCGTGCTTTTCCAGGCCAGCAGGATGCGGCGCGCCCTGTAGGATAGCGGCGCATCGGCGGAAACCACCATCGCCGGCGATCCGCTGGCCATGATCAGGTCGGCGGGGTCGAGCTGGTAGACGCCGCTGTCGGGGTCGATGCGGTCGTTGCGGCCGATCACGGTCAGGTCGGCACGTCCCGCTTCGGCGGCGACAACCTCCAGCGGCGAACCTGTGGCCTCGCGCCATTCCGTTTCCAGGCCGCTTCCCTGCGTCACCCGGTCGAACTGCTCTTTCGCTGTCACGCAACATTCACCCGAGGCCTCGCACAACGCCGCCGTCGCGGCGATTTCACCCAGGGTGGTGGAAACCGCTGCGGCGGCCGACAAGCGCACCGCCAGGCCGATCAGCTTCATCTCGCGCGCCTGCGCCATCGACAGGGCATAGCGCAGCCGCTGCTTGGACACCGGGCCGGGCTCGACATGAACCAGTATCTGACCGTTTCTCATGATCCGCTCCTGGATGTTGGCGTGGGAACTTCTGCGCCGGGCAGGCTTCGGCGAAAATTGGGAATGGTGCGTAGGGGGTATTACTTACCCTCGTCGGGGCGCTTTCCTTGATCCAGGACAAGGCAATCCCGGCGGTTTGGGCCTCCCATCGGAAAAAAGGAGCCCGAACATGCGAATTGCCGCTTTGTCCTGCATTCTGTTGCTTGTCGCTGCCACCGCCGTGGCGAAGCCTGTCGGCGATTCCGGCCGCGGCGAGGCGCTGACCCAGCGCTGGTGCGCCGCCTGCCACCAGCCGGGTGGGGCCGGGGGCGCCAGCGACGCGGCGCCGACCTTCGTCTGGATCGCGGGGCAGGTGAAGCAGAATCCGGGTTTCATCCGGGCCTTCCTGAACCACCCCCATGCGCCCATGCCGCCGATCGACCTCGACCAGGCTGAGATCGCCGACATCGTCGCCTATTTTGACGACCTGTCGAAGCGCTGACCGCCGGGGGTCAGGCCCCCAGCAGCCGTCCGAAGAACAGGCGCTTCACCAGCTCGACCAGGAAAAGATAGGCCGCGACCGCCGCGGCGACGAAGGCCAGGAAGCCGATCGGCGGCACGGTGAAGCCCAGCCACGGCCCGGCCGGAGTCCAGGCCAGCACCAGGCCGATGGCGACGATCCCGGTGGCCGCCAGGGCGAGCAGGGGATGCGGCGCGCTCTGGAACAGGTGCCGCCGCGTGCGGATGGCGAAGACGACCAGCACCTGGGTCGCCAGCGATTCGATGAACCAGCCTGTGTGGAACAGCTTCTCGTCGGCATGGAACAGGTGGAGCAGGGCGTAGAAGGTGGCGAAATCGAAGATCGAGCTGACCGGGCCGATCACGGTGATGAAGCGGGTGATGAGGCCGATATCCCAATGCACCGGCCGCTCGACCTGCTCGGGATCGACCCGGTCGAACGGCACCGCGATCTGCGAGATGTCGTAGAGCAGGTTGTTCAGCATGACCTGGATCGGCAGCATCGGCAGGAACGGAAGGATCAGCGCGGCGCCGGCCATGCTGAACATGTTGCCGAAATTCGAACTGCTGCCCATCAGGATATATTTGGACGCGTTGACGACCGAGTTGCGGCCCTCCAGCACGGCCTCGTGGACGACCGACAGGTCATGGTCCAGCAGGATCACGTCGGCGGCCTCGCGGGTGACGTCGGTGGCGCTGTCGACCGAGATGCCGACGTCGGCGCTGTGCAGCGCTGTGGCATCGTTGATGCCGTCGCCCAGGAAGCCCACCGTCTGGCCGCAGCGCTTCAGCGCCAGGATGACGCGATGCTTCTGGGCCGGCGTCACCCGGCAGAACAGGGTCGTGCCCAGCACCGCCCCGGCCAGCGCGTCCTCGCTCATCGCCCGCATATCGTCGCCGGTCAGGATGCCGTCGACCGGGATCGACAGCGCCTCGCAGACATGGCGGGCGACACGCTCATTGTCGCCGGTCAGGATCTTCACGCCGACGCCGGCCGCCTTCAGCGCCTGGATGGTCCGCCCGGCGCTGGCCTTGGGCGGGTCCATGAACACGGTATAGCCGAGGAAGGTGAGGTCGGTTTCCAGCGACGCGCAGGCCTCGCCGTCGGTTTCGACCGTGCGGACGGCGACGGCCAGGGCCCGGTAGCCCTGCTCGCCCAGCGCCTCGAACATCGCGGTCAGCTTCGCCCGGCCGGCCTCGTCGAGCGCCGCCGGACCGCCTTCCGTCTCGTACCGCGCCGACAGCCTGATGACATCCTCGGGCGCGCCCTTGACGATCAGGGTCCGCTGCCCGTCCCGCGCCAGCTCGACCGAGACGCGCCGGCGCTCGAAATCGAACGGGGCCTCGTCGACCTTGCTCCAGCTTGCGGCATCGATGTCGCCGAACGCCAGGATCGCCTCATCCATCGGGCTTTTGAGGCCGGTCTCGAAATGGCTGTTCAGCCAGGCGAGCTCGAATACCCGGCTGCATTCGGCGCCGGCGGCATCGATGGCCTTGACCATCTCGATCCGCGCCTCGGTCAGCGTGCCGGTCTTGTCGGTGCACAGCATGTCGATGGCGCCGATATTGTGCAGCGCCGCCAAGCGCTTGACGATCACCCGGCGCTCCGCCAGCCGCACCGCGCCGCGCGCCAAGGTGACGGTGACGATCATCGGCAGCAATTCGGGCGTCAGCCCGACGGCCAGCGCCAGCGCGAACATCAGCGATTCCAGCGCCGGCCGGTGAAAGGCCAGGTTGATCGTCAGCACGAACAGGACCAAAAGGACGGTCAGCCGCACGATCAGCATGCCGAAGCGGTGGATGCCGATCTCGAACGATGTCGGGGGCTGTGCGCTGGCCAGCGTGCCCGCCAGAGTTCCCAGCGTGCTGGCCGCGCCCGTCCGGCAGATCAATATCGTGGCGCTGCCGCTGATCACCGATGTGCCGGCAAAGACGGCGTTGGTGGCCTCCGCGAGATCCGGGGTCGCCTTGCCGAGATCCTCCGGCCGCTTCTCGACCGGATAGGGCTCGCCGGTCAGGAGCGCTTGATTGACATAGAGATCCTTGCCCGCGATCAGCCTGCCGTCGGCGGGGACGAGATCGCCCGCCGCCAGGTGAACGATGTCGCCCGGCACCAGCTGCTCGGCCAGAAGGCTGGTATCGGCGCCGCCGCGGCGGACATCGGCACGGATCGCGACCGACCGGCGCAGCGCCTCGACCGCGTTATGGGCGCGCCGCTCCTGGATGAAATCCAGCGTGATGCTGAGCAGGATGATCGCGGCGATGATGATGAAGCTGGCGCGGTCTCCGGCCATCGCCGACAGTCCGCTCGCCACCAGCAATATCAGCACCAGCGGGTTGCCGAAGCGGTGCAGTATCTGAAGCCATACCGGCGTCTTGCGTTCCGACGCCGCGATATTGGGGCCGTGACGTTTGAGGCGCGCAGCGGCTTCGTCCGCGCCGAGCCCCTCCGGCGCCGCGCCAAGGTCAACAAGGGCGGCCTTGAGCGGCATGCTCCAGAAATCCTGGGAACCCTCGGGCGCCTGGCGCGGCGCGGCGGTGCGATGGCCTAGCATCGGTATCAGGCCGGAACGCCGTTTCCATGCCGCTGCATGTCTGTCAGCGAGGCGAAGATGCGCTCCCAGACGCTGCGGGCCTCGGACGCGACGGCGAGATTGCGCGCCCGCTTCAGCGCGATCTCCGCTGCGCTGCTGCCGTGATTGGCCAGCATCGAATAGGCGGCGCGGTGGATATCCTGGGCGTCCGGCCCGTAGATCTTCGTCTTCTTTGCCATAATAAACCCCTCTTTCGCTGTGTTGACGGCTGCTTCTTAGGCAAGCGCGGGGATCGGTGGCATTCGGTTTGGTCCGTACGTGAAATTACGGACCCGCGCCGGCGGCGCGATTGACGCGGATCAATGACGCCGGCCGCGTGTTGCGGAATCGTTCACGCTTGCCAAAGGAGGCTGAAATGACCGCGTATCGCCTCAAGTTCATGAACGATTTGATGAACAGCTCCGGCCACGCCTTCCACTGCTGCCAGGAGGCGATCGAGATCCGCGCGGCAAAGTCGAAGGATCGCGCGGTGCAGGCCGCGAAGCACCGTTTCGCGAGGCGGCAGGCGGTGCCGCATTGGACCGTGCGCGCCCATATCATCGAGGTGGAAGAGATCGCCCCGGCCTCAGCCGGTCATTGATCGCGTGATCGCCGCCGGGCACGATCATCCCGGCCGTTCGGCATCCATTTTGCCGACCGGATCGCCCAGCATCCGACGATAGAGGGTCTTCAGCGGCCTTTTGATGCCCAGGAAATCGGCCACGTGCCTGAGCCGCTCGATCCCGGCTTCGGCCAGCCGTCCCATATGCCATCCGACATAGCCCAGCGGGTTGCGCTTGAAATAGCGCCAGGCGAAGGCCCGCCGCTCCGCTACGGTCCTGACACCGGCGCTGCCGCGCAGCTTGGCGACGATCGGGGTGAAATGGGGATAGAGGCTCATATTGTGGAGCCGGGTCTTCATGAAGTTGCCGATCAGCATGTCGTCGAAATAGCCGAATTGCAGCGCCTTCATCAGCGACCGCCGTGGCGCCTCGAAGCCGATGCCGCGCAGTCTTTCGGCGGGTTTTCCGAGCGCCAGGATATCGGTCCAGATGCGCCTGGTTTCGCCGCCGACGGTGAAGTCGATGAAGTCGGCATGGCGGCGCAGCAACTCGATCTCCTCGAAGAAGGCGTAGAGCCGCTCCCACTCCTCGTTCGGCAGCTTCTCGCTCCAGTCGTCGCCGTAGAAATCGTATTCGATCTGGCCGGGATCGGACTGCTGGGTCGGATGCTTCCGCGTGACCGACCCTTGCGCCAGGTCGACGGTGACGAACGGCTCGATCAGGCGGATACCGGGCTGCACCCAGTTGGCGCGCACGTCGTTCCAGCCGACGCGATAGGGATTGGCCCAGACACTGTCGGCGCGGGCATAGATATGCTGGGAAGCGGAGCAGACATAGGCGCCGACCCCGAGGCTGTGGGCCGTGCGCCCCAGCGCCCAGACCATGCCCGGCTTGCGAGCCTCGGGAGGGCCGATCGCGCGCCGGCCGGCATCGTCGACGATGTTCATCATGTCGGCGTCGTTCGAGCAGAGTGCGGCCATATAGGTCTTTTCGCGCGGATAGCGCCCGACCAGCCGGCGGATGAACCCGGCCTCGCCGCACAAAGGGGAATCGTTCAGGTTGACGATCAGGCTGCCGCCGGCCTCGATCAGCAGGATGGCGTCCTGGTTCTCATTGTCCAGGCACATGCAGCGTATGCCGGGCGACAGCGTCCGCCACCGGCGATAGGGCATGACCTCGACCGAAAATCCCTGGCCGGTCAGGAAGGATTTGATGTCCGGCGCGTAGTGGTCGGGCAGCAGCACTGTCTTGCCGCGCGCGAACTGCATCAGCGAGCGCACATGGAAATGGTCCGGATGGCCGTGCGAGATCCAGAGATAGTCGG
This sequence comes from uncultured Rhodospirillales bacterium, assembly GCA_964574305.1. Lineage (GTDB taxonomy): Bacteria > Pseudomonadota > Alphaproteobacteria > BOG-932 > Roseiterribacteraceae > BOG-932. Next base: position 7,971 of record CAZNNJ010000178.1, read on the forward strand.
CGTCGAGGACGGCCTGCCGCTCCTTGTCCGTCAGCCTGCGCTCCAGCGCCCAGCTGCCCGAATAGCAGCGCCCTTCCAGCCAAGGATCGGTGGCCAGCACCGGGTGGCCGTTTTCACGGACGATGATGGTGGCGTTGCCGGCGGTTTCGAATGTGTGGGTCATGGTTTTCTCATCCCGTGGGTAAACGGGATTTTCGGCCTGCCGCGACCGGTGTCCTTGATGTGCGTCAATGCCGGCACGCGGGCCGGGCGCCGCTTCCCGCCAGCCCGGCCTTGAGGGAGATCAAGGCGCCGGCATGGCCGATGCGATGAAATGCGCGGGCCGCGAGAAGCGGTGCTTCCTTATCCCGCGAATTTGGAGACCCGGTCATGGACACGCTTCCGCCCGAGCAACTGCCGGCCCTGCCGCCGCGCGCGCTGCCGATCGAGATCATGCCGCCGCTCGAACATGTCCTGTCGGAGGGCGAGCTCAAGGCGATCGATGCCTATTGGCGCGCCGCCAACTACCTGTCGGTCGGCCAGATCTATCTGATGGACAATCCGCTGCTGCGCAGGCCGCTGGCGCCGGAGCACGTCAAGCCGCGGCTGCTCGGCCATTGGGGCACCACGCCGGGGCTGAACTTCATCTATGTCCATCTCAACCGGATCATCCGCAACCGCGATGCCGGCGTCCTCTACGTCGCCGGTCCGGGCCATGGCGGGCCGGGCCTTGTCGCCAATGCCTGGCTCGACGGCACCTACAGCGAGGTCTATCCCGAGGTGTCGCGGGACGGGCGCGGGATGAAGCGGCTGTTCACCCAGTTCTCCTTCCCCGGCGGCATTCCGAGCCACGTCGCGCCGGAGACGCCCGGCTCGATCCATGAGGGTGGGGAGCTGGGCTACAGCCTGCTGCATGCCTATGGCGCGGTGCTGGACAATCCCGATCTGATCGCCGCCTGCGTGGTCGGCGACGGCGAGGCGGAGACCGGGCCGCTCGCCACGAGCTGG
>CAZNNJ010000179.1:0-8914 GCA_964574305.1 uncultured Rhodospirillales bacterium
CCTCCCCGATCAAGCCGCCTCGACCTCGGCGGAAATGCGGGAACCATGATCGCGCTCCGCTACCGCGAGGTCATACTGCGATTGCAGGTTCATCCAGAACAGCGCGCTCGTTCCGAACAACTTTGCGAGCCTGAGCGCCGTGTCGGCTGTAATTCCTCGTTCGCCGGCGATAGTTTGTCCGGGGTGAATTGGCGGCAAAGCGAGACCAGCCGGATAGGCAAATATCTCGATATCGTCAATGTGGGTCATGGATATGTGCCATCGACCAATAGTCCTTTAGATCACCCTCCGCATAAGATATCACTCCACCGTGACGCTCTTCGCCAGATTGCGCGGCTGGTCCACGTCCGTGCCCTTGGCGACGGCGACGTAATAGGCCAGCAGCTGCACCGGAATCGCGTAGAGGATCGGCGAAACGAACGGGTCGACCGCCGGCATTTCGATGGTGCCGACCGAGAGCGGGGCGAGGCGTTCGATGCCGGCTTGGTCGGAGATCACCAGGATGCGGCCGCCACGGGCCTGGGCTTCCTGGACGTTGGAGGCGGTTTTTTCGAACAGAGCGTCGCGCGGGACCAGGACGATCACCGGCACATCCTCGTCGATCAGCGCGATCGGCCCATGCTTCATCTCGCCGGCGGCATAGCCCTCGGCATGGATGTAGGAGATTTCCTTGAGCTTCAGCGCCCCTTCCAGCGCCAACGGATAGGCGGTGCCGCGGCCGAAATAGAGCACGTCGCGGGCCTGGGATATCTGGTGGGCCAGCGCCTCGGGCACATGGGCGTTGTTCAGCACCTCGGACACACGAGCTGGCACCTCGCGCAGCGCGGCGGCCATGGCCGAGGCCCGCTCCGGCGTGATCGAGCCCCTTGCCTCGGCGATCGCGATGGTCAGGCAGGCCAGCACGACGAGCTGGGTGGTGAAGGCCTTGGTCGAGGCGACGCCGATCTCAGGCCCTGCCTTGGTGTAGAGCACCGCGTCGCTCTCACGCGCGATGGTCGATTCCACGACATTGATGATCGAGAGGATCGTCTGGCCCTGGGAGCGGCAATAACGCAGCGCCTCCAGCGTGTCGGCCGTCTCGCCCGATTGGGAGACGAACAGCGCCACCCCGCCCGGCGGCATCGGCGCTGCGCGGTAGCGGAATTCCGACGCCACGTCGATCTCCACCGGCATGCGCGCGATCTGCTCGATCCAGTACTTGCCGACCAGCCCGGCGTAATAGGCGGTGCCGCAGGCGACGATGGTGATGCGCGGCACGGTGGTGAAATCGACCGGCAGCGCGCCCAGCTCGACATTGCCGGTGGCGCTGTCGCAGAAGGAGGCCAGCGTGTCGCCGACCACCGCCGGCTGCTCGTGGATCTCCTTCAGCATGTAGTGGCGGTATTCGCCCTTGCCGGTCAGGATGCCTGAGACCGAGCTTTGCAGGATCGGCCGGTCGATGATCCGGTCCTGGTTGTCGTAGATCGTGGCGTGGTCGGTCGTCACCACTGCCCAGTCGCCGTCATGCAGATAGGCGACCCGGCTGGTCAGGCTGGCCAGCGCCACCGCGTCCGAGGCGACGAACATTTCGCCATTGCCGTAGCCGATCGCCAGCGGCGGCCCCTGCCGCGCCGCGATCAGCACGGGATGGGCGCCGCCGAACAGCATCAGCAAGGCAAAGGCGCCGTGCAGCCGCTTCAGCGCCGCCGACGCGGCATCGGTCGGCGACAGACCCTGGTCCAGCAGGTCCGTCACCAGATGGGCGATCACCTCCGTGTCGGTCTGGCTTTCGAACCGGCGCTGCTTGGCGACCAGCTCGGCCTTCAGCTCCTGATAATTCTCGATGATGCCGTTATGGACGACGGCCACCTTCTCGGTCGCATGCGGATGGGCGTTGCTCTCGGTCGGGCCGCCATGGGTCGCCCAGCGCGTATGGCCGATGCCGATCGAACCGGCGAGCGGCTCCAGCGCCAGCCGCTTGTCGAGATTGAACAGCTTGCCCTCGGCGCGGCGGCGCTCGATCCGGTCGTCGACCAGCGTGGCGATGCCGGCGCTGTCATAGCCGCGATATTCCAGGCGCCTCAGCCCATCCATGATGAGAGGGACCGCGTCCTGACGCCCGACCACGCCGATAATGCCGCACATAAGCTTTACCCTTTGAGCTTCTTAGCCCGCTGTTTAGCACGAAATTCCGCCGCCCACCCGGGCTTCACCGCCTGGCGTCCGCGGGCGAGCGCGAGCGCATCGTCCGGTATATCGTCGGTAATGGTGCTGCCGGCCCCGGTAAAGGCGCCGGCGCCGACCTTGACCGGCGCCACCAGCGTGGTGTCGGAGCCGATGAAGGCCCCTGCCCCGATCTCAGTGCGGTACTTGCCGAAGCCGTCGTAATTGCAGGTGATGGTGCCCGCGCCGATATTGGCGCCAGCGCCGACATCGGCGTCGCCGATATAGCTCAGGTGATTGGCCTTCGCGCCCTTGTCGATGCGGGCGTTCTTGATCTCGACGAAATTGCCGATATGGGCGCCCTCGCCGATGCTGGCGCCGGGGCGAAGCCGCGCATAGGGGCCGATGATCGCCCCGGCCTCGACCTCGGCCTTTTCGAGATGGCTGAAAGCGCGAATCTCGACGCCGTCGCCGATCCTGACGCCGGGGCCGAAGAACACGTTCGGCTCGACCGTCACGTCGCGGCCCAGCACCGTGTCGAAGGACAGGAAGACGGATGCCGGATCGATCAGCGTCGCGCCCTCGTCCATCGCCTTGGCGCGCAGCCGCGCCTGCATCTTTGCTTCGGCCACAGCCAGCTCGCCGCGGGAATTGACGCCCAGCGCCTCTTCCTCCGGCGCCTCGACCACCCTGCACACCGAGCCGGCGTTGCGGGCGGCTTCGACGATATCGGTCAGATAATACTCCCCCTTGGCGTTATCGTTGCCGATGCCGTCGAGCAGGCCGAACAGCCGCGAGCCATTGATCAGCATGATGCCGGTATTGCAGAGATCGATCTGGCGCTCGGCCTCGCTGGCGTCCAGCGTCTCGACGATGCGTTCCAGCGTGCCGTCGGGCCCAAGCACCAGGCGCCCGTAAGCAGTCGGCGGCGGCACGCGGATGCCAAGCACGGTGACCGCCTCGTCATGCCGCTCGGCCCGCATCCGCGCCAGCGTATCGGCCTGGATCAGCGGACAATCGCCATAGAGGATCAGCACGTCGCCGGCGAAGCCCGCCAGCGCCGCGCGCGCCGCCTTCACCGCGTCGGCGGTGCCGTTCTGGCTCTGCTGGACGGCGGTCACATGCGGCTTCACCGCCGCCGCGACGTCGTCCATCCCGGACGCCACCACGACCACGACCCGCTCGGCGCCCAGCGACTCGGCCGCCGCGATGACGTGGCCGACCATGGAGCGCCCGGCCACCTTGTGCAGCACCTTGGGCAGCGCCGAGCGCATGCGCGTGCCCTTTCCGGCGGCGAGCACGATGACGGCGAGCGGCAGGCTAGTCATATACGGGCAACCCTCGGAAATTACGGATTCCTGCTCTAACCCGCCGCCGTAAGGGATGCAACCGAGCCACTATTTCCCGAAATGCTGGGCGATCCGCGGGTCGATCGCCTGGGCCGCGGCGATGTCGATCCTGCCGCCGGCCGCGTCGCCGCTTTTCTGCCTGGCGAGGCCCCTGCCATAGAGGGAAGAGGCGAAGCGCGGATTGATCGCCAGGGCGGCGTTATAGTCGGCCAGCGCCGTCGCGTAATTGCCGGCCTTGAAATTGACGAAGGCCCGGCTGTCGAGGATTTCCGCGCTGTAAGGCTTGAGCGTCACCGCCGCGTTGCAATCGTCCAGCGCTATGTCGAGCCGCGCCAGGATCGCCCCGTTCCAGCAGCGGGCATTGAGCGCGATGGCGGATTTGGGCGCGATGCGGACGGCCTGGTCGGCATCGTCCAGCGCGTGAGCATAGTCGCCGGACAGCTCATAGATATGCGAGCGCGCGAGATAGCCGATGACGCTCCCCGGCGCGATGCGGATGGCGGCCCGGGAATCCTGCATCGCACGCTCCCACTCACCATTGGCGGCATAGGCCTCGGCTCGGGCGGCATAGGCCAGTTCCGACTTCGGGTCGAGTTCAATCGCACGGCTCGCGTCGGCCAGGGCATTGTCGTCGTCGCCGGCGAGCGCCTCCAGTTCGCTGCGCACGACGAAGCCCAGCGCGTTCCCCGGCGCCAGCGTCGCGGCGCGGTTGGCGTCGTCGAAAGCCCGGTCGCGATACCCCTCCAGGCTGAACAGCTGGGCCCGTTCCAGAAGGGCCTCGACATTGCCGGGGTCGGCGCGCACCGCTGCGTTCAGCGCGGCCATCGAACCCTCATAATCCTTCCGTTTCAGCGCATCCTCGGCGGTCAGCACATAGTCGCGGACATTGGTGATATCGATGGCCCCGCCCGGGGCGGCTGACACCGTTCCCGTCCGCGCCGCCTCGTCGCCGCGGACGGTCGAGGCATAGAGCTTGTGCTCGCCATAAGCAAAATAGAGATGGAGGCTGCCGAGATCGTGCATGCCCAGGATCATGTCCGGATTGTTGTCGGCCATGGGCGCAATGACCAACCACGGGTCCTTGAAGGTGATGCCGCCCATTTTCAGCATATGGAAGCGGTGCCGGTAGACTTCCCGCGACCGGCCGGTGCGGTCGAATTCGGTCAGCCGGGCGGACGGATCGGGCTCGATGCCGAACAGCGCCTTGGCCGCGCGGTCGCTGATGAACGTCTCGGGCGAGCCGGTATCGATCAGCGCCCTGAGCTCCTGCCCGTCGAGCACGAGCGGGATGCTGACCAGGCGCTGGCCGGGGTCGATCGCCACGGGCAGCTCGGCGAGCTCGCTATGGGGCCAGCGCGCGATCTCGTCCCGGCAATGGGAGGGGGAAAAGAAGGTCACTTTTCTGGCTGCCGGATCGATCTCGACATCCCAGAGGCCCAGCCAATTGGCGCCGAGCGTCGCCGCGGTCGGGATATAGCCCGGAGGCTCCTCGAAGAAATCGACATTGAGAACCCTGGCGCCGCCGATCTCGATCGACGGAACGGTGATCGCCTGGGTCAGCGGGATACCCTGGAGGCCGAGCTGCCCGATAATACGGGAGCGATGACGGCTGTAGCCCCGGGCGATGGCCGGATCGATCAGGCTCCAGAAGCCGCCCGTATCGAGCAGCACATTGCGCGGCGTTCCGTCGATCCTCAGCGAAACGACCGGCGTCGCGTCGTCATTGGCGATCATCGGCAGCTCGGCCAGCGGCGCGTGGCTGCACTCCGCCGCCCTGCCGCCGGCCAGTACAATCAGCGCCAGGGTTGCGCCCAACGGCAAACGGCCAAACAGCGCGCGCCCGATCAGCCCGCAAATGGCAAAACAGCCAGTCACGATCCCCGCCTCGCCTCACCCGGCGCTCATCGGCCGGTGGATTACATATAGCGCGGGTGAGACGCCGGGCCAGGGCCGGCTATTTCCCGAAATGCTGGGCGATATCCTTCTCGATCTTCCGCGCGGCGGCGATATCGGCGTCCGCACCCGGCTTGTCGCCCTTCTGCTGCTTGGCCAATCCGCGTCCGTAGAGCGACGAGGCGAGGTTCGGACTGGCCTCCAGCGCGCCGTCATAGTCCTTGATCGCGCGGTCCCACTGGCCCTTCTTGAAGCGCACATAGGCGCGGCTGTCGAGCGCCGCCGGGTCTTTGGGCGCGATATCCAGCGCGGCGTCGCAATCGTCGAGCGCGTCGTCGAGCTTTCCCAGGATCGCGCCGAACCAGCACCGGTTGTTCAGCGCCACAGCCGATTTCGGCGTCAGCTTGACCGCCACCGTCTGGTCCTCGTAGGCGTGCGCGAAGTCACCCTGCGCCGCGTAGATCTGGGCTCGCAGCGAATAGCCGTCGGCCTTGTTCGGCTCGATGCGGATCACCTGGCCCGCGTCGGCCACCGCGCCGTTCCAGTCCTTGCTGCGGACCTCGAAATCCGCGCGCACGGCATAGCCGTGGACGAAATCCGGGTTACGGCCCAGGGCCAGGCCGATATCGGCGATCGCCTGGGCCTTGTTGCCGCTCTGCCAGTCTACATGCGAGCGGTCGACATAGACCTCGAGATTGTCTGGGTTGAGCTCGAGCGCATGCGCGTAATCCTTTAGCGCAAGGTCGCGCTCGCCCCGTGTGGCATGGATGTCGGCGCGCGCGAGGTAGCCGTCGGAATAATTGGGATCCAGCTTGAGCGCCTGCTCGATCGCCGCCAGTGCGCCGTCATTGTCGCCTTTGTCGAGCTTGGTGAAGGCTTCGGACCGGAGGTTGGCGGCATTCACCCGCGCGAGCGGATCGGACTGGCCGGCCGCCGGCGTCCCCCCGGCCGCGGCGATGTCGCCCCGCGCGCTGGTGACGTAGAGCTTCTTCTCGCCATAGGCGAAATAGAGATGCAGGCCGTGGAGCTGATGCATCCCCAGGATCAGGTCCTCGTCATCGTCCGCCGTATCGGCGATCGTAATCCGGGGGTTCTTGAAGGCGATGCCCCCCATGTCCAGCGTCGAGAACTGATAGCTGTATTCCTTGTGGACACGGCCGTATTCGTCGGTCGAATTCTCGGTCTGCGTCATGCCGGGACTGTCGGGCGTCAGATCGAACAGGTGCTTGGCCGCGCGCATGCTGAGCACGCTGTCCGGCGCGCCGGTGTCGATCATGACCCTGACATCCTTGCCGGCGAGGTTCAGTGTCAGCTTGATGTGGTGCTCACCCCTGACCAGCGTGAACGGGATCGCCGCCAAGTCGTTATGCGGCCAATGGATGACCTGCCCCTCGCAGTGATCGTGCGAAAACAGCGACACGGTGTTCTTGACCGGATCGATCTCGACATCGAACTGGGACAGCCATTCGGCACCGAGCGTTCCGTCCACCTTCTCCATATAACCCTCGGGCATGATGAAGAATTCGACCTTCTGGATCTTGGCCGGCCCGATCTGGATAGAGGGCATCTTGACCAGCTTGTCCATCCGCAGGCCTTGCAGGCCAAGGAGGCCCTGCACGGGCGAGTTTAAGACCGGTAGGCCGGCCGCGGTCTCCGGCTTGAGCATGCTCCAGAAACCGCCCGTATCGAGCAGAACCTTGCTCGGTTTGTCGTTCAGCATGACCGAGATGATGGGGCTGTAATATTCGTCCTGAAGCATCGGCGCCTCGACCAGGCGCTGGAGGCCGCATTGCTCCTCGGCATGGGCCCTGCCGGAGAAACAGACGATCGGCAGGCAGAAGGCAGCCATCGCCGCCCAGCAACATCCCGATCTCATCCGGCGCGCAAATCGGCGCATTCTTATCAGTCCCGCGGCAACTTTTCGTTGGCGGTTAGTGTATACTTCGCGGCGCGGCGAACGCCACAGTAATTTCAAGAAAAACGCCGCGTTCCCACCGTTACGACGGATCGTGGACCGCTTGCAGGTTGAGCACCAGCGGTCCGAACGGGCTGGTGCTCTCGATCCGGACCGGGACCTCGACCCTGGCCGCGCCGACACGGGCGATATAGACCTCGATCGGCACGACCTGGTCCTCGCCGTTGACCTTGCGCGAGAAGAATTTCTTCTGGTTCTTCTTCCAATAACCGGCCATCGGTTCGACCTTGACCGCGCATTTCAGGGCATCGCCCGCATAGATGGCGACACCGCTCGGTTCCATCGTCTCGTGGCCGTCGTCGCTATAGACGAGGTCGAAGCGGCGTCGGCCGTCGAAGACCGGGACCCGGCTGTTGCAGCTGCCGGTGCGGTCGACCGCGCGCAGCCCGGCGAAGACGCCGCTCACAATATCCAACGTGTCACGGGTCTGGTCGGCCGGCACCTCGTCGCGCTGGTCCTCCTGCGCGTCGGGGAAGACCTTGCGCTCGATGAAGCCGCCATGCCCGTCATAGCGCAGCACGACGGAACGGTCCTTGCCCTGGAAATTGTCCTTCTGGGCATGCTCGATAGGCTGCAGCACGTTGTCCGACACATTGCCCCGGCTGTCGATGTTAATCGTCCAGGGCATCATCCGGCCGATGGCGCCGGCGGTCACGGCCTTGATGGCGACATCGTAATGCGCGGTATCCGCCCCGATGCTGACGGTGGAGGCCAGCGCCTCCAGCCCGCCGATATAAATCTTGTAGTCCAGTACGACCGCGGGCTTGACCGGTGTGTCCTGAGCACAGGCCGGCGCCGCGACGAACAGGGCGAAAAGGACTGCGTGAGATAGGCGCATGGTATTTCCCGAGTTGGGCATCACGCTGATATAGGAACCATACCGGTTCAGACACCACAGGCGAACGTTCATGAAATACGCATTCGATCCAGGACATCATGCGTCCGTCGCGATACACGGCTCGGACGAGCGCTTTCCGGTGCATCGGATTTACTGCGTCGGCCGCAACTATGCCGACCATGCGCGCGAGATGGGCGGCAACCCCGAGCGCGAGCCGCCCTTCTTCTTCGACAAGCCCGCCGACGCGGTGGTCGAGAACGGCGGCACGGTCCCCTACCCGCCCCGCACGCAGAACCTGCATCATGAGATCGAGCTGGTGGTCGCCATCGGCCGCGAGGGCCGCAACGTCCCGCTGGAGGACGCCAACGCCTATATCTTCGGCTATGCCGTCGGCAACGACCTGACCCGCCGCGACCTGCAATTCGCCGCCCGCGACATCGGTCGCCCGTGGGACACAGCCAAGGGTTTCGACCACTCCGCCCCGATCACCGCGATCCACCGCATGGACCACACCGGCGTGCTGGAACGCGGCGTTTGCGCTTGGAGCGAACAAATGCTGGCGAGTAATCCGAGCACCGAAATGGCGAGCGAGATGACGAGAGGTCGATTGGGTATCATCAAACGAAGCGGCTGGTTGGTGTCCTTGGGGGAAAGGAAAATTTTACGCGTCGGGAGGTGGAGTGTGGGTGTAGCGAAACTGCGTTGGCGCGTCAATGG
>CAZNNJ010000180.1:0-8894 GCA_964574305.1 uncultured Rhodospirillales bacterium
AGGCCGGCGAGCGCGGCCTTGGCGTCGCCGCGTACCGCCGCCACGACCAAAGCACCGGCCTGGGCCGCCGCATAGACCGCGGCGCGGCCGACGCTGCCGTTGGCGCCGGTCACCAGGATGCGCTGGCCAGGTCGCGCCCCGACGCCGAGCTCGACCAGCTGGATGCCGGTCAGCGCACCCATCGGCAGCGCGCCGGCATCGGCGAGGTCGATGCCGTCGGGCACGGCGATGAAGGCGCCGGCCGGGGCGACGATCTTCTCGGCATAGGCGCCGTTCGCCATCGGGTTGATCATACCCATGACCTTGTCGCCGGGCTTGAACACGGTGACGCCCTCGCCCACCGCCTCGACCGTGCCGGAGACATCGCCGCCGAGCTGGGCGGGGAATTGCAGCGGCATGAACATGGCGAAACTGCCCTTGCGCAGCTTCACATCGACCGGATTGACGGCCGCCGCCGCGACCTTGATCAGGATTTCGCCCCGTCCCGGCATCGGCTCCGGCACTGTGTCGACCCTGAAGGCGTCGGGCCCGCCATAGGCGGCGATGCGCGCGGCCTTGATCGTATTCGTCGGGTGCGGCTTCGGCCCCGGCACAGCCTCTCCGGCAGGCGGGCGAATGAGATCGACGCGCAGCCGCGTCAGCTTGTAGCTCTTCAGCCGCCACTTGCCGTCGGCCTGCTTCTCATAGCCCTCGTGGTAATGGCCGGAGCCGACCAGCTCGAGGTCGCCCTGGAATTTCAGGAAATCCTGCATCGCCCAGACCGCCTTGGCCGTGGTCGGCGAGGTGATCTCGATCTCCGGCATATGGGCGTGGTGGACGGAGACGGCCGTCTCCAGGGTTCGGCGGATATTGGCGACGATATCCTCGGCACCGATCCAGAGATGGTCGACGACGCCTTCCATGCGGGCATCGAAGACACAGTCAGCAGCGATGGTGTCATGCATCGCAACCCACTGCTTGGTGTCCATGCAGCGTGCGAAACGGGCGCGCAGGAGCTTGATCTCCTCGATCGCGGCCAGCCGTTCGGTTTCGTTCATCGATGCCTCCCCAAAACTTAACGGCCGAAACCTGCCAACAGGGGCTCCGCCGAATCCGTATAGTTCATCTCTTCCATCACCCAGCGGCCGCCGGATGCGTTTTCCGGCTGGTAGGTGAAGCAGGTCCCGAAACCGTTCGGCACCTGCTCGGCGCTGGTGACCTCGGGATATTCGCTGACCCGCCCGCGAAAGATGACAAGCGCGCGGCGCAGCATCAAGGCCGCTTCGAGCGTATCGGCATCCGGGACTGCCTCGGGCTTCCACTCGGCCCTGCCCTTCAGGCTGTGGCCGGCGACCAGGTCCGGCGCGACCACGGTGCGCTTTTCCACGACCCAATGCAGCAGATGAGCGCCATCGCGCCACAGATCGCCGGTGGTGCTGCCGCCATCGACCGGGTCGGGGATGAATATATCGTATTGCCTTCGCCGGCCCCGGGCGGTCTGGGCCAGGGCAAACTTGGCGACGTCGAACAGGTGGGTGCAGTGTTCGGCGACCTTAAGCTTCGGCCCCGGATCGTCGGGCGTCGGGCGAATCGGCGCGCCGATCAACTCGTCCAGCTTGGCGACCGCGCCCGGGCAGGGCGACCAGGGGAAGCGGATCGCCTCGCCAGCCACCTCTGTGACGCGCTTTCCGTCATGGCGCAGCCGGACGACGAAGTGATGGAAATCGTCCTCCATCGCCGCAACGGCTTCGAACTCCCCAGCGATCGCGATGGATTTGCGGCGGTAGGCCCTGCCTGTCATCCGCGCGTCCTCGGCAGGCCGAGCGCGATCTCCGCCACGACGCTGCGATGGACCTCGCTGGTGCCCCCGTAAATGGTCGTGCCGACCGAATGGCGGTGCTTGTACTCCAGCACCCCGGCGGCATCGTGGCCCTCGATCAGGGAATCGGGCGCGGCCAGCTCCAGCAGGTCGGCGGAATCCTTGAGGTATGTCTCGCTGGTGAACAGCTTCGACATCGGACCGTAGGAACGGTTGCCGACGCCTTCGACCCCGGCCCAGACAGCACGGCGGCAAAGCAGGTCGGCGACCTCGTTGTTCACCCAGGCGTTGGCGATGCGGGCGCGGACATCCGGTTCCTCGATGCGCGGGCGGCCGTCGATGCCTGTGGCTTTGTGCGCCCAGGCGACCGCCGCTTCGATCAAAGCGGGGTGGGAGATGTGATAGCCCTCGCCGCTATGCTCGAAGCGCATCGCCGCCGCCATCACTGCAAGCGCGCCGCCCTCCGGGCCCAGCCGGTAGATGTCGGGCACGCGCACGTCCGCGTAATAGGTGATGTTGGTCCGCTCCTCCTGCATCGTGTGCAGCGCCTGGATCTCGATGCCGGGCAGGTTGAGCGGCACCAGGAACATGGTGAGCCCCTTGTGCTTCGGCGCCTCGGGATCGGTGCGGGTCAGCAGCAGCACATAGTCGCTGACATGGGCGGCGGTAGTGAAGACCTTCTGCCCATTGACGATCCAGTCGTCGCCGTCGCGGACCGCGCGGGTCTTGGCTGCGTAGAGGTCGGACCCGCAGGTCGGTTCGGTGAAGCCCAGGCAGGAGCAGGCCTCGCCGGCGGCGAAACGCGGCAACGCCTCTGCCTTCAGCGCGTCGGAGCCGAACTCCATCGCCATGCGGGCCCCCATATTGGTGGTGCCGGGCGGGACGCGGCTCCAGTCGTTGGCCTCATAGACCACGCCCAGCGCCGACACCTCATAGGCGCCGCGCCCCTGCCCGCCATATTCGACCGGCCAATCGGGATAGAGCATCCCCGCCGCCGCCAGCTTCCGCTGCATCTCGCCGTCATAGCCGTCGAGCGAATCCAGCATCCGCTGTTTGGCTTCGGGCGTGACGTTCTCGTCGAAGAATGTCTGGACCTCGGCGGCGAACTGCTCCGCCGCCGCGCCATAGCCGAACTCGATCTCGATGTGCCCAGGATCGGGCAGCGGCGCCCAGCGCGCCTCGCCCCACAGCCGGTCGGCAGCGCGCATCAGCTCGGCCTTGGGGTCGCCCAGCGGCAGCGCCATCGCCTTGCCGCGGCGGAAATAGAGCTGGATGTCGTACTCGACCGACAGGCCGTAGCCGCCGAAGGTACGCAAGGACCGGATCGAGGCCGTCGCCGCCGACTTGGCCGCGAACCAGAAGGCCATCGACACCGAAGCCGCCGCGTCCTCCCGTCCCCGCGCCATCGCCCAGATCGCGCGCCAGACGAGAAGCTGGGCCCCTTCGATATCGGTGATCGAATCCGCCAGCGGATGGGAAATGCCCTGATAAGTGCCGATCAGCCGGCCGAAAGCCTCGCGCTCCGACGCATAGGCGGCCGCCAGCTCCAGCGCCCTTCTGCCGAGCCCGACGAGCGCAGCGGCGGTCAGGATTTTCCATTCCTCGAGCGCCGCCTGGAAGGCGTAGCGCGCATCCGGCCCATGAGCGATGATATGGCGGGTACGGCCCTGCGGATGCTCCAGATCGACTAGGGCAAGCGGCGCCTTGCCGAGATTGTCCGGCGCGGTCCCGGGCGGCGCGCCGGCCAGCAGCACGACCTCGTCCTCGTCGAGATAGAGAATGCCGTCGGCAACCGCGGCGCCGGGTACGAGCTGCTCGGGCCGGAAACCGGCCTCATGCAATGCCAACACGACGATGGCCTCGCCGGCGAGCACACGCTGGCACCACTCCAGCCCCTCGCCACCCAGTTCGGCCAGCAGCCGGGCAGTGACGATGCTTTCGATCAAGGGAGCGGAGACCAGATGGCGGCCCGCCTCCTCGGCGATCAGCGCGGCGTCGAGCAGGCTCATACCCCCGCCGCCCGCCGCCTCGGGCACCCGCATCGCCGGAATGCCAAACCCGACCAGCGAGGTCCACAGCTCCGGATCGTGACCGAGCGGTTCGGCGGCACGCACACGAGCCGGGCTGGATTCGGCGCGGAGCAGCTTGGCGAAGCTCTCACGCAGGAGGATTTGTTCTTCTGAAAAACCTAGTTGCATCGCGGGCGTCCTCAATGGCCGAACAGCCGCTTGACCTCAGCCAGGCTGACTTTCATCGAGGGTGTGCGCGGCAGGGCGTCGAGCACCAGGAACCTGGTCGGGACGTTGGTCGCCGGCAGCAGGGCGCGGATATGGGCTTCGAGCTCGGCCGGCGTCGGCGGCGTCTGGCCCGCCTGCGGCTCGACCGCCGCGACCGGCACCTCGCCCAGCCGCGCATCGGGGAGGCCCACAACGGCGGCGTCCGACACAGCGGGATGCTGGCGGAGCGCATTGGCGACAGTCTCCGGCAATATCTTGAAGCCGCCGCGGACGATTGCGCCGTCATTACGGCCGTGATGGAAGACGAACCCGTCCTCGTCGATCGTCACCAGGTCGGTGGTGCGGATCCAGTCGTCGCCCATCAGCGGCACCTTGGCCTCGAGCAGGCCTGGCTGGCCCGGCGGCAGGACGGCGCGGGTCTCGGGGTCGGTCACACGGAGCTCGGTATCCGGCATCGCCCGGCCGATGCTGCCGCGCTTGGACTTGCCGAACGGCTCGCGCATGTCGGGCGTCCAGCGCACCAAAGTGCCGCCGAACTCGGTCGCGCCATAGCCCCAATGGACCGGGATGTCGTAGCTTTCCTCGAACTGCTCCTGGATCTCGGGCGATAGCGCGCCGCCGCCGCCGAAGATGCCGACAACACCGTCTAGGTCCGCGCGCGGCACGCCGGCATCGATGATCATCTTCACAGCCGCGGGCGAGAGGCCGAGGATCGGGGGCCGGTGCTTCTTCACCACCTCGACCAGCTCGGGCACGGAGAATTTCTCCAGGATCAGCATCGGCGTCGTTCCGGCGACGCAGCCGATGAGCTGGCAAAGGCCGCTGACATTGCCCATCGGCGCGGAGACGACCTGCGGCGGCCGTCCGCCCGGCGGCGGCTCGCCCAGGGTGAAGCTCTCCGCCACGCGCGCCAGCATCGGGAAGCCGATCAGGATGCGCTTGGGCGCGCCGGTGGTGCCGCTGGTCAGGAGCTCGATCCCCGGCTGCTCCGGCGCCTCGCGATGCGGTCCGGCGCCCATCGAGGTGATGCCCTCGACCGGGCAGAAAGGCTCGGCCAGGTTGCCGGTCGCGATACCGAGGGTACCGGCGCTCTGCGCGGCCGCGATCTGCGGTGCGGCCCAATCCTGCGGATCGGCAACGATGGCGGCGAGGCGCAGCCGGGCGATGTCGCCGGCCATCGCATCCGCCGACTGCGCCGAATAGATCATGGTGGCCGGCCGATAATGGGTCACCAGCCCGACGATCGCCGCGCCCAGCACCGGGCGGTTACGGGCGATGATCCCGACCGGACTCCCGGACGGCACGCCATGGGCCTGAAGCACCGCCTCCAGCGCCTCGCCGATCGCGACCAGATCGCGCCAGCGATACGGCACGCCGCGATACTCCGCCCCCATCGCCTCCGGCTTGGCCTCCATCGCCGTCCGCAACTTCTCTGGAAAGTCCATCGAATCCCCGTTACTCACCCTGAGCAAAAACCAAGCGCTCGTTTGGTTTTTATATCGGCCTCAGTACAGGGGAACAGTCAAGCGCTTCCTAGCTTTTAAAACCGCACCTTCGGCGTCGGCTGGCCCGCCACGTCGCTCCGCGCCTTGTAAATCCGGCCGTCCTTCTTCAGCGGTTTGCGGTAGTCGCCGGCGGTGACGACATAGAGGTCCTTGAGATCGGCACCGCCGAAGGTGAGGCTGGTGATGCGGCAGCCGTCGAAGCGGTCGGAAAAGTCGTGGACCCGGTCCACCGCGCCGTCTGGCAGGAAGCGGGTCACGTTGCCCTTGGCGTAATTGGCGACCCAGATGCCGCCCTCTTCGTCGACCTGCAGCCCGTCGGCGCCTGAGAACTTGGCCAGCAGACGGCGGTTGGCGAGCGTGCGTTCCGGTGTAAGGTCGAAGACGACCGGCCCAGCCAAGGTCTCGGCGAAATAGAGCTGCCTGCCGTCCGGACTGAAGCCCATGCCGTTCGAGACGACGATGCCGTCGGCCAACAGGGCGGTCGTGCCCGCGGGGTCGATACGATAGAGGGCCGTGTGGCGCGGCATGCCGCTCTCGGCGATGTCCGGGTCGTGCGTGCCGCCGACGAACAGGCTGCCATGGGCATCCGGCTGGATGTCGTTGATATGGACGATCGGGCGGCCCTGATAGAGGAATTCCAGCGGCCGCCGCTCACCCGTACCGGGGTTGAAATATTCGAGGCCGGGCCGGCTGGCGAAGACGAAGCCGCCATCCTGGGTCAGCGCCAAGCCGCCGATGAACTGGCGGTCAATGACGAAGCCCTCGACCTTGCCGTCGGGCGACAGGCGATAGACCCCGCCCTCGAACACCTCGCTGAACCAGAGATTGCCGTGATCATCGACTCGCGGGGCCTCGAGGAAGGTGAATCCATCCAGAATCTGTTCGAAATGCACTGCCCTTCCCCTCTCGAAATCCGCTTTTCGGCATATTGCCGCAAAAGACGCCAGATTGATCGCGAATATCGCCCTTTCCGCCGCAGCGGCCGATTCAACCCGACAGGTCAGGAACCTAGACTTATCTCAGGTTTTGAACACCCGTCAGGGAGAGGTTTGCGATGCATGACATTCTGGTGATCGGCGGCGGCAATATCGGCGAGATGATCGCCGACCTGCTGACCCGCACCGGCGAATACACAGTGACGGTGGCCGACCGGTCGCCGGGCGCGCTGGCCAAGCTTGAGGCCCAGGGCATCAAGACGATGGGTCTGGACGTGACCGACAGCACCGCGCTCGAGGCCGCCATGAAGGGCCGTTTCGCGGTGATGAGCGCCGCCCCCTATCGCCTGACCGCCGCCATCGCCGGGGCCGCCAATGCCGCCGGCATCCATTACCTGGACCTGACCGAGGACGTCGCCTCGACCCGCATCGTCACCGAACTGGCGAAGAGCGCCAAGACCGCCTTCATCCCCCAGTGCGGCCTCGCCCCAGGCTTCATCTCCATCGTCGCCAACGACCTGGTGAAGGATTTCGATTCGGTCGAGGTGCTGCGTATGCGCGTCGGCGCCCTGCCGCTCTACCCGTCGAACAGCCTGACCTACAACCTGACATGGTCGACCGACGGCGTGATCAACGAATATTGCGAGCCCTGCGAGGCGCTGGTCGACGGCAAGCTGGTCAGCGTGCCCGCGCTTGAGGATGTCGAGCATTTCGCGCTCGACGGCATCCATTATGAGGCCTTCAACACCTCGGGCGGGCTGGGTTCGCTGTGCCAGACCCTGGGCGGCAAGGTCCGTAACCTGGCCTATCGCACCATCCGCTATCCCGGCCATCGCGACATCATGAAGACCCTGCTGCAGGACCTGCGCCTGTCGGAGCGCCGCGACCTGCTGAAAGAGGTGCTGGAGAATGCCGTGCCGACGACCGACCAGGACGTCGTGGTGATCTTCGTCACCGCCATCGGCCAGCAGAACGGCAAGCTGATGCAGCACTCCTATGCCAACAAGATCTATGCGCAGAACTATGGCAAGCGCAGCTGGGCTGCCATCCAGGTGACCACCGCCTCGGCGATCTGCGCGGTGCTGGATCTGCTGGCCCACGGCAAGCTGCATACCGACCGCGGCCTGATTCTGCAGGAGGAGATTCCCCTCGACCTGTTCCTGGGGAACCGCTTCGGCAAGGCTTATGCGATGACCGCGGGCGTGTCGCTGGCCGCTTGATTTCTGGAGTATCGACTATGGATTTGGCGACACCCGCTTTCGAAGCAGCGGTTATACTCGGCCGCCTCGGCGTATCCGAGCAGACATGGAACGGCGGCGCGTTGATCGCGCGCTCGCCCATCACTGGCGAGGCGACCGGCGCCATACGCACGGTCGACGCCGCCCAAGCAAGCGCGGCCATCGACACCGCGCATCAGGCCTTCCTGGAATGGCGCAAGGTCCCGGCCCCCAAGCGCGGCGAGCTGATCCGCCTGTTCGGCGAGGAGTTGCGCGCCCACAAGGGCGATCTCGGCCGGCTGGTGACGCTGGAGGCCGGCAAGATCGTGAGCGAGGGCCTGGGCGAGGTGCAGGAGATGATCGACATCTGCGACTTCGCCGTCGGCCTCTCCCGCCAGCTCTATGGCCGCACCATCGCGACCGAGCGTGCCGACCATCGCATGATGGAAACCTGGCAGCCGATGGGCGTGACCGGCATCATCTCCGCCTTCAATTTCCCGGTCGCCGTATGGGCCTGGAATGCGGCCCTGGCGCTGGTCTGCGGCAATTCGGTGGTGTGGAAGCCGTCTGAGAAGACGCCGCTGACCGCGCTTGCCACCCAGGCGCTGTTCGAACGCGCCGCCGCCCGCTTCGGCGCCGTGCCGGCCGGCCTCTCGACCCTGCTAATGGGCGACAAGGCCATCGGCGAGGTGCTGGTCGACCATCCCAAGGTCGCGGTCCTGTCGGCCACCGGCTCGACCCGGATGGGGCGTGAGGTGGGGCCGCGCCTCGCCGGCCGCTTCGCCCGTTCGATCCTGGAGCTGGGGGGCAACAACGCCGCCATCGTCGCGCCCTCGGCCAATCTCGACCTGGCGCTGCGCGCCATCCTGTTCGCCGCCATGGGCACCGCCGGCCAGCGCTGCACGACGCTGCGCCGCCTGTTCGTCCATGACAGCATCTATGACACGCTGGTGCCGCGTCTGAAAAAGGCCTGCAAGACCCTGCAGATCGGCGACCCGCGCGCGGCCGGCAAGCTGATCGGCCCGCTGATCGACAAGGGTTCGTTCGACGCCATGCAGGCGGCCTTGCAGGCCGCCGAGAAGGCCGGCGGCAAGGTGAGCGGCGGCAAGCGCGCCGCTGTCGCCGGCGACGATGCCTATTACGCCGAGCCGGCCATCGTCGAGATGCCGGGGCAGGCCGAGATCGTCCGCCGTGAGACCTTC
>CAZNNJ010000181.1:0-8881 GCA_964574305.1 uncultured Rhodospirillales bacterium
AACGGATAGGCGCCGGCGCGCGACAGCCGCCTGAGGGTCGGCTTTAGCCCGAATATCCCGCAGAAGGCCGCCGGCACGCGGATCGAGCCGCCGGTGTCGGAGCCGAGCGAAAGCGGCACCACCCGGCCGGCAACCGACGCCGCCGAACCGCCCGACGAACCACCCGCAGACCGCGCCGGATCGTGCGGATTGTGGGTGTCGCCGTAATGGGCGTTCTGGGTGGTGAAGCCGTAAGCGAACTCGTCCATATGGGCGGCGCCGATCAGGACCGCCCCGGCCTGCTTCAGCCGGGCGAGCACGGTGGCGTCGCGTTCGGCCGGCGGCGCGTCGCGGAGGATCTTCGAGCCCGCCAGGGTCGTCACCCCGGCGATGTCGAACAGGTTCTTGGCGGCGATCGGAACGCCGGCGAGCAGTCCTGGGTCGATGCCCTGGGCGATCTTGCGGTCGATCTCGGCGGCCGCGCTCAGCGCCGTGTCGGGGAACAGCGTGCTGAAGGCGTTCAGGCGGATATTTTGCTCGACCGCCCGGTCGAGCGCCATGCTGGTCACGTCGACGGCGCTGACCCGCTGCCGCCGGACCGCGTCGGCGATTGCGGTGGCGTCGCGTGACAGCAACTCGCTCACGGCACGAAGTCCGCCCGGTGGTCTTCGGATGTTTCGGACAGCGGCGCGGCCATCACCAAAGCGGCTTGCTGCAGCAGCCGTTCGTAATTGGCGATCACGCCGTCGCGATAGGCCTCGGGGATGGGCAAGCCGAGCCGCTCGGCGATCTCCCGGATGGCAGCGAGGTCCTGGGCCACGCCTAAAGCTCCACGGCCACGGCGTCGATCTCGATCAGCCAGGATGGGTCCATCAGCGCATGGACGCAGATCATGGTCGAGGCGGGGCGGTTGTCCCCCAGGAAATCGGTCCGCAGCCTGTTGAAAGCCAGTTTCGTTTCCGGCGTCATGATGACGGACGGGGTGATGAAGATGCCGGTGCGCACGACATTGGCCGGGGTCATGCCGGCCGAGCGCAGCACCGCGCCGACATTCTCCCAGGTCAGCTTGGCCTGGGCCAGGAAGCCGTCCGCCACCTTACCCTGCGCATCGGCGCCGACCTGGCCCGAGACATAGACCATCCGCTTGGGCTGCCCGACCTCCAGGCCCCAGGACAGCGGCGCGCCGATCGAGGCGATGGTCGGGGGATTATGGCGTACGAACATGCAGTTACTCCTCGAGCCAGCCTCAAGCCTAAACCCATGCGGGGCGGTGCCGGATAGCATCGATTTCCGCCCACAGTGAGCGGTTTTTTGCAGCACTCCCTACGCTGGTTCTCCGCGGCGCAGCATGTCGCCCGTCATCGCCTCGAGGAAAACCGCCGCGGCGCTGGGCAGCTGCCGGTTCTTCTTGACCCCGATGGCGAGGCGCCCCTTGAGCGCCCGGTCGGCTAGCGGAATGGCCGTCAGATGCGGCTCGTCTTCCGGGCGGATGCCGATCTGGAAACAGATGCCCTGGCTGCTCGCGGCGATCGTCTTCAGGACCTCGATGGAATTGCCGGTGACGACGGGGCTGAGTGGCATTGACGCCTGGTCGGCCGCCGCATCCAGCAAATGGCGCCCGCCCAGGCTGGCGTCGCCCATCAACAGCGGATAGCCGGAACAATCGGTCAGCCGCAATGTCCCCTGCCCGGCCAGCGGATGACTCCGGGCCATGATCGCGTGCAGGGTTTCCTCGGTTTCGGCGACGATCTGAAAGCCGCGCTCGGCCGGCGGGTTGAAGGCATAGCCGATATCGGCCTCTTCCGAGAGCACGGCGGCCACGACCTCTCGGCTGCCGGTCACCTGATAGTCGAAGCTGACGCGCGGATGGTCGCGCTGCGAGGCGACGATCAGCCTGGCGATGACACCGGCCATTGCCTCGATCACCGCGACCCGGACATGGCCGCGCCGCAGGCCCCGCAAATCCTCGATCTGCGCGCGGGTCAGGTCGAAATCCCGGGCCACCCTGCGCACATGGCCCAACAGCATCTCGCCGGCGCTGGTCAGGCGCACGCCGCGCGGCAGGCGTTCGAACAGCTGCACGCCCAGACTGTCCTCAAGGTCGAGAATCTGGCGGTTGAGGGCGGAGGAGGCGACGTTCAAGGTCGCGGCCGCCTTCCGCATCGACCCGTGCGCCGCCACCGCCTCGAAATAGGCGAAGGAGCGGGACCGCGATTGATGCACACTGCCCTGGGGCTGTGACAAGATCCCTCCGTCGTGAACCGCCGTCGCACTGCAATACTGTTACATCACAAGATCATACCGGTGAAGAGTGCTGCAAAAAAGCGCTCAGTGCAGCCGGAATTCGATGCTAGCCGGATCGCGCGTCCGTAAGATTAAGCTGCCGCGCAGTTTCAGGAATTCCCAACGGAGCCAGACATGCGGCAATGCCGGGTCGACCTCGTGCCGATGGATCATCCCGGCAATGTCAGCGCGATTGCCGGCCTGTTCGACCGGGGCGAGGTCGATGCCGCCAATGTCGTCGCGATCCTGGGCAAGACCGAGGGCAATGGCTGCGTCAACGACTTCACCCGCGGCTATGCGGTGACAGTCCTGACGGCGCTGCTGGCCGACCGGCTGGGGTGCGGGCCGGAGGAGGCCGGCAATCGCGTCTCGATGATCATGTCCGGCGGCACCGAGGGCGGGTTGTCGCCCCATTTCCTCGTCTTCTCGGTCAGCGAAGCGATGTCTGCCGCAGCGCCGGCGCTGGCCATCGGCGCCGCCTCCACGCGCGATCTCCGGCCGGAGGAGATCGGCACGCTGGCCCAGGTCGAGGCGACGGCCGAAGCCGTGCGCGAAGCGATGGCGAAGGCCTCGCTCACCGACCCGGAGGCTGTCCATTTCGTCCAGATCAAATGCCCGCTGCTGACCAATGCCCGCATCGCCGATGCCACCAGCCGGGGCTTCTCGGTGACGACCGAGGACACCTATGCCTCGATGGGTCTGTCGCGGGGCGCGTCGGCCCTGGGCGTCGCGCTGGCGCTGGGCGAGATCGACCCGGCTGTGCTGTCGGACGCGGCTATCGGGCGGAATTTCACCCTCTGGTCGGGCCGGGCCAGCGCCTCCGCCGGGATCGAGCTCATGCGCGGCGAGGTGGTGGTGATGGGCAACAGCCCGGACTGGGCCGGCGAGCTCGTCGTCGGCCATGCGGTGATGCAGGACGCGATCGATTTTCCCGCGGTGAAAACCGCCTTGCGCTCGGCCGGAATCGATGCGGCCGACCAACTGCCGCCGGAACAGGCCGGGCGCATCAAGGCCGTTCTGGCCAAGGCCGAGGCGTCGCGGTCCGGCACTATCCGCGGCAGCCGCCACATCATGGCGGACGACAGCGACATCAACGCCACCCGCCACGCCCGCGCGCTGGTCGGCGGTGTGATCGCGGCAGCCGTGGGCAGAACCGACCTGTTCGTCTCCGGCGGCGCCGAGCATCAGGGGCCGGACGGCGGCGGCCCGATCGCGGTGATCGCCCGGAAGGGTTAGCTGCCGGTCACGGTCCGGTAATAGAGATCGAGCAGGCGCGGCACGTCGACCCCGGTGCAGATGGTCTGCGACGGCCTGCCCTGCCAGGCCGGCGGCGTGCGCTTCTTGCGGTCCGGCTTCTGGATCGTCTGGCCGATGGCGATGCCGTCCGTCACCACCCGGATCGGCCCGTGCCGGGTGGCGAAGAGCGACGGGTCCATCAGATAGGCAACTGCAGAGGGGTCGTGGGTGAACATCCCGTCCATGTCCTCGACCGTCTTGTGGAAATCCAGATAGAAGCCGGCGACGTCACGGAGAAACCGCCCCTCCGGTCCGCCATGCTGCCCGATCCGCTCGATCATCTCCGGCGGCATGATGGCCTCCTGGGTCACGTCCAGCCCGACGATAGTGATCGGCCAGGCGGCGCCGAACACCTCGTCCGCCGCCAGCGGATCGCCATGGATATTGGCCTCGGCGACAGGGCTGACGTTGCCGGAATTTCCGTGGAAGCCGAAGGCCCCACCCATGACGATCACCTGCTTGACCAGCCCGGCAATCGACGGGTCGCGGCGCAGCGCCAGTGCAAGATTGGTCATGCACGCCACCGCGATGAGCGTGATCTGGTGCGGAAACTGATGCACCAGATCGACGATAAATGCGTCCGCCGTCTTCTCGTGGAGCGCGGTGCGCGGCACATCCGGGATATCGACGTCGCCGAGCAAGTTGGAACCGTGCACATACTCCGCCGCCGGCCGTGCTTCGCCGGCCAGCGGATGGCCCGCGCCCTCAGCCACCGGAGCATCGATGCCGAAGACCTGGCAGAGATAGAGCAGATTGCGGGTCGTCGTCTCGATCGGGCCGTTGCCGAAGCTGGAGGTGACGCCGACGATCTCGACGCCCGGCGCGCGCTTCAGGAACAGCAGCGCCATCGCATCGTCGATGCCCGGATCGGTGTCGAAAATGACTTTATTCACCATCGCCTCCAGCGCCCCGGGATACGCGTCAGACCCCTGATTAAAAGCAATGCAGTTCGGGCGCAACTGCCTATATATTGCACACTAAGAAACTTACGATTGTTTACAATCCCGCCGACAGCCGAAAGAACCGCCTATCCCATCCTGTTGGCATGGTGCGTGCAACGGCAGAGGCGGAATCAACCACGCACGACCCAGAGTTTCCCCGATGACCGACGCGCTGGCGATGACCACGCCGATCTCCGCCCTGCCGCTGATCGATATCAGCGGGCTGCATTCGCCGAAGCCCCAGGTCGGGCACAGCATCGTCGCGGCGATCCGTGACGCATGCCTGTCCAAGGGCTTTTTCTATATCACAAACCACGGCATCGCCCCGTCGCTGATCGCGGCGGTGCTGCAGGAATCCCGCAATTTCTTCGCTCTGCCCCTGATCGAGCGCCTGAGGATCAGGCGTGAATGCTCGATCTGCAATCGCGGCTATGAGCCGATGGGCGGCCAGGACCTGGAGCAGACCGGGACGCCCGACCTCAAGGAAGCGTTCTATCTCGGCGTCGAGCTGCCGGAGGGCGACCCGCGCGTCGTAGCGCGCAAGGTGAATCACGGGCCGAACCAGTGGCCGCGCGGCCTGCCGGCATTCCGGAGCGTGATGGAGGATTATTTTGCCCTGGTGTTGGACCTGTCGGTCCGGCTGATGGGCGCGGTCGCCCTGTCACTCGACCTGCCCGAGGATTATTTCGCCGGCTTCTGCACCGATCCGGTCGCGTTGCTGCGCCCGCTGCATTATCCGCCGCAGCCGACAAACGGCGCACCGGACGAGAAAGGCTGCGGCGCCCATACCGATTGGGGCGCGATCACCCTGCTGTTGCAGGACGATGCCGGTGGGCTGCAGATCCGGGACCCGGTCCATGGCTGGCTGCACGCACCGCCGATCCCCGGCGCCTTCGTCGTCAATATCGGCGACCTGATCGCGCGCTGGACCAACGACCGCTATCACTCGACCGAGCATCGCGTGATCAACCTGTCGGGGCGTGACCGCTATTCGGTGCCGTTCTTTTTCGACGGCAATCCCGACTATGTCGTCGCCTGCCTGCCGGGCTGCTCGGAACCGGACAATCCGCCCAGATACCGCCCGACCACCGTCGCCGAGCATACCGATGCGATGCACCGGGCGACGTTCGTCGCGGCATGATATATTTCAGACCAAGCTTCGTTGTATTGTTAACAATATGGCAGCTAGGCAACTGCGCCATCGGCCCTTTGAGTCCGTCATGAAGACGATCATCCGTAATGCCCGCGTCCTGACCATGGATGCCGCCGACACGATCCTCGACCGCGCCAACGTGCTGGTCGACGGCCAGACGATCGCGGCGGTCGGGCCGGAGCTGGATTTCGCCGGCGGCGAGGTGCGGGAGATCGACGGGGCCGGCAAGCTGGTGATGCCGGGGCTGATCAACGGCCATTTCCACTCACCGGTGAATCATCTGAAAGGCTCGCTCGACAGCCTGCCGCTCGAAGTCTTCATGCTCTACGAGTCGCCGGCGCTGGACGAGGCGGGGATGAGCCCGCGCGGGGCCTATGTCCGCACCATGCTGGGCGCACTGGAGATGCTGAAGAACGGCGTCACCGCGGTGCAGGACGATGCCTTCTTCGTCCCGGCGCCGAGCCCCGAGATCATCGACGCGGTGATGCAGGCCTATGCCGACAGCGGCATCCGCGCCACCGTCGCGCTGGACCAGCCGAACGTGCCGGAGCTGGAGAAGCTGCCCTTCCTCGCCGACATGCTGCCGCCCGGGCTGAAGGCCGATCTGGCACGGCCGGCGCCGATGGATGCCGCCGGGCTGCTCGACTGCTACGCACATCTGATAAGAAGCTGGCACGGCGCGGCCGATGGCCGGCTCCGTGCCGCCGTCTCCTGCTCCGCGCCGCAGCGTGTGACGCCGGACTATTTCGCTGCCTTGGACGAGCTCAGCCGCAGCCACGACTTGCCTTTCTATATCCATATGCTGGAGACCAAGCTGCAGCGCGTGCTGGGCGAGGAGAAGTTCGGCGGCCGGTCGCTGATCCGCTATGTCCACGAACTCGGCTTGCTTAACGACCGGCTGAACATCATCCATTCGGTCTGGGTCGACGATGCCGACATCGCGCTGATTGCCGAGGCCGGATCGGTGGTGGCGCACAACCCGATCAGCAACCTTCGGCTGGGCAGCGGAGTGATGCCGTTCCGCCGGCTGCGCGAGCGGGGCGTGCCGATCTGCCTCGGTACCGACGAGGCGATTGCCGACGACGCGATCAACATGTGGCTGGTCGCCAAGATCGCCGGCCTGATCCACAATCTGAGCGATCCCGATTACGAGCGCTGGCCGACCGCCGGTGAGGTCCTGGACTGCCTGATCCGGGGCGGCGCCCGGGCGATGCGCCAGGCCGACCGGCTGGGCCGGATCGCGGTGGGGTATCAGGCCGACCTGATCCTGGTCGATCTCGATACGCTGCCCTTCACGCCGCTGAACGATCTCAGGCGCCAGCTGGTCTATTGCGAGACCGGCAATTCGGTCCGGCTGACGATGGTCGCGGGCAAGGTCGTGGTCGATAACGGCCGGGTGACGACGGTTGACGAACGGGCGCTCAGAGCCGAGGCGCGGGCCAACGCCGAACGCTTCGCCCGCAACCAGGGCGTGGTCGACCAGGCCGCCGCCGACCTCAAACCCTATTACCGCGCGATGTATCTGAAGGCGGCCGGGCGGCCGGTCGGCATGAATCGTTGGGTCGGCGACGCCGCCGCCAAGCAGCAAGGGTAACGATTATGGGCAGCAGCTTGCCGGCACACGGCCGCTACGAACATTCCTCGATCTTCTCCCGCCCGGACTTTGAGTGGCCGCATGGCAAACGGCTCGCGGTCTATTTCGCGCTGGGCATCGAGCGCTACGCCTTCAACGAAGGGCTGGTCGAGAATCTGGTGCCCGGAATCCCACCGCCCGACGTGCTCAACACCTCCTGGCGCGAGTACGGCAACCGGGTCGGCGCCTGGCGAGTGCTGAACGCCTTCGTCCAGTACAAGCTGCCGCTGTCGATCCTGCTCAACACCGCGGTCTATGAGGAGGCGCCGGACCTGATGGAAGCCTGCCGCGCCCATGGCTGCGAGATGGTCGCCCACGGCTATTCCAACTCGGAAACCCTGGCCGGCCGCAGCGAGGCGGATGAGGCCTACTATATAAGCTCCGTCACCGAAGACATCTCAAAAGCAGAAGGAACCGCGCCTCGCGGCTGGTCCAGCCCGTGGATCGCCGAGACGATGGCGACGCCGGATATATTGGCCGAGGCCGGCTACGACTATCTGCTCGACTGGATCATGGACGACCAGCCGGTCTGGTTGAAGACCCGTACCCGCCCTATCCTGGCCGTGCCCTATTCGCACGACCTCAATGACAGCTCGACCGGGATCGGCCGGTCGGTCACCGCGCGCGATTTCGCCGACATGATCGTCGACCAGTTCGACGAGATGCTGGCCTCCTCCGCCGACGCGCCGCAGGTGATGCCGGTGATCCTGCATTCCTTCATCAGCGGCCAGCCGTTCAGGCTGAGGGCACTGCGCCGCGCGATTGAGCATATTATGAAAAACGCTGACATGGTCTGGTTCACCCAGCCCGGCGCGATTGCGTCCCACATGGTGTCGATGCAATCTGCGCCCGGACCGTCATGAGGCGGTGACTCGATAAGAACGGGTGGAAACGTGGTCGCAGCCGCACATCGCAAAACGCACAAGGAGGCCGAGGCCGAGCCGGTGGACCAGGAAACGCCGGAAGCCGCGATCTATAACAAGATCCATCGCGCCATCGCCGAGCGCCGTCTGCTGCCCGGATCGCGGCTGATCGAGGACCAGCTGGCCGAGGTGTTCGGCGTCAGCCGAATGCGCATCCGCTGGGTGCTGCAATCGCTGGCGCGCGACAAGGTGGTGACGCTCCACCGCAACCGCGGCGCCACCGTCGCCAAGCCGACGGTCAAGGAAGCCAAGGAGGTCTTCGCCGCCCGCCGCCTGATCGAGGGCGCGCTCGCCCGCGAGGTGGTGCGCGCGACCGACGAGAAGGCGCTGAAAAAGCTGCGCGCCCATATCAAGAAGGAGATCGCGGCCGAGAAGAGCCACGACCGGGCGATGGAACTGCGCACCTCGCACGATTTCCACACACTGCTGGCCGAGATCGTCGGCAACAGCGTGCTGGTCGATTTCCTGCGCGAGCTGATGGCGCGCTCGGCCCTGATCACCGCGATCTTCGAGCGGCCGGATGTCAGCGTCTGCTCCCACTTCACCCATGCCAAGCTGATCGAATTGATCGAGCAGAAGGACGAACAGGGGCTGACCGACGCCATGCTGGGCCATTCCGAAGAAAACCAAAGACACCCCCCGCCCAATTAAAAAGGCCAGCACGCCGTCGCAA
>CAZNNJ010000182.1:0-6482 GCA_964574305.1 uncultured Rhodospirillales bacterium
GGTGTTCCTTTGAATACAACCTCGCGGTTGCCGGGTTTCAAAGGGGGCTGTCCGTTTCCAACCGGTGGATGCTGGCACCGGTCACGCCCCAGTGCTCGAGCACCGTGCGGGAAGGCTCGCTTTTCGTGGGCGCACATTGAATCTGCCCAGGCGTGCGCGAGAACCGCGGCACGGGTGCCGGCTGAAGCGCGCCAGCGACTTCGACGAATGTTTCGCGTGCCCGGTTGTGCGGGTGGTCCGGAGCTTCCTCGAACGAGAGCACGGGGGCGAAGCAGATGTCCGTCCCGTCCATCAGATCGCACCATTCCTGGCGCGTCTTTTGCGCGAAGACCTCGGCGAACGTGGCGCGCATTGCGGCCCAGTTCGCGCGATCCATCTGCTCGTGTCCGAGCTTGCCTTTGAGGCCGGTCTTCTCGAGCAGGAGCGCGTAGAACTGAGGCTCGATCGATCCTATGGAAACCCAACGATCATCGGCGCAGCGGAAAACGCCATAGAAGGGCGCGCCGCCGTCGAGAAGATTGGCCTGCCGCCGGCCTTGCCAGAAGCCCGCGCCGTGCAGCCCGTAGAACAGCGTCGCCAGATAGGCCGCGACGTCCGACATCGCCGTGTCGATGACCTGGCCCTCGCCGGTCTGCCGCGCATGCAGGACGGCCGCGAGCAGCCCCACGAGATGGACGACCGCGCCGCCATAGTCGCCGACCAGGTTCAATGGTGGCGTCGGTTGATCATCGGTGCCCATCGCATGCAACGCGCCGGAGATCGCGATATAGTTGATATCGTGCCCCGCCACCTTGGCGTAGGGGCCGGTTTGGCCCCACCCCGTCATGCGGCCGTACACGAGCCGAGGATTGCGGGCGAGTGCCGGCTCCGGCCCGAGGCCGAGCCGCTCCATCACGCCCGGCCGATAGCCTTCCAGCAGGACGTCCGCCTTCTCGATCAGCTCGAGACAGGTTTCGATCGCCGCCTCCGATTTGAGGTCGAGCGCCACCGCGCTGCGTCCGCGCGCATCGAATTCGTATTGCGTCCCCGAAAGACCGCTCAGCCGGGTCGCGCCTTTCCGGTTGATCCGCAGAACGTCCGCGCCGAGATCGGACAGGAACATCCCGCAGAACGGGCCCGGTCCGATTCCAGCGAATTCGACCACCTTCAGGCCGA
This sequence comes from uncultured Rhodospirillales bacterium, assembly GCA_964574305.1. Classification (GTDB taxonomy): domain Bacteria; phylum Pseudomonadota; class Alphaproteobacteria; order BOG-932; family Roseiterribacteraceae; genus BOG-932. The sequence goes on from CAZNNJ010000182.1 coordinate 1,156, forward strand.
TCAAGGGACCCGACTTCATGCCACGCATCTCCACCATGATTTTCGCCAGGAATGGCGTCGCGCCCGCATGTCGGACCAGCGGACGGGCAGCCGATTTCAGCCTGGGGCAATGACGATAACGCGCTGAAGCTCGACCCGCATCTCCGACCTGCGCGCGTCGTGATACGGTGCGGACTGGAGATGAACGAGGATGAACGGCCCGACATGCAGGAAAGCCCCGAAAAACCGATGCACTGCGCGAATTCGGACTTTGCGTTTTTCTATGCGGGTCTGGAGGCGGACCAGCTGCTGATCCAGAAATGCGGCGCATGCGGCGCGCTGCGCAATCCGCCCGGACCGATGTGTCCGGCCTGCGCGTCCCTGGAGTGGACGACCGTCGCGGCGAAAGGGAGCGGAACGGTTTACAGCTACACGGTCCACTACCATCCGCCGCTCGCCGGCTTCGAAACCCCGCACCCCGTGGTGCTGGTCGCGCTCGATGAAGGTGTCCGGTTCATCGGCTCGCTGCGCGGCGTCCCGATCAACGCGATCCGCATCGGCATGCCGGTGCGCGTCGAATTCGCCGTTCGGGACGGTCTCTCCACCTACAATTTCCGCCCCGCCTGACCGCGGCGGCACAAGCAATCGGGAAGCGCATCAGATGGGTAACTTCAAGGACAAGGCCGCGATCGTCGGGATCGGCGCGACGGAGTTCTCCAAGAAATCCGGCCGCAGCGAGCTTCGGCTGGCCGTCGAGGCGGTGACCGCGGCGCTCGCCGATGCCGGCATCAGCCCCGCCGAGGTCGACGGCATCTCGACCTACACGATCGAGAATAATGGAGAGGTCGACGTATTTCGCAATATCGGCGGCCGTGACCTCAAGTTCTTCAGCCGGACCCATTATGGCGGCGGGGCGGCCTGCGCGCCGATCCTGCAGGCGGCGATGGCGGTGGCGACCGGCGTCGCCAATGTCGTGGTCTGCTATCGTGCCATGAACGAGCGCTCGGAATATCGCTTCGGCAAGCCGCTGCAATTCGCCGTGCCGACGACCGAGAACGTCATGTTCTACTATCAGACGCTGCACGGGCTGCAGACGCCGGCGGCGCTCATCGGCATGATGATGCGGCGCTATATGCATGAGACCGGCACCACCAGCGAGGATTTCGCGAATGTCGCGATCGCCGCGCGGCGGCACGCGGCGACCAATCCGAACGCCTTCTTCTACGGCAAGCCGATCACGCGCGAGGACTATATGAATTCCCGCATGATCGCCGACCCGTTCCGGCTCCTCGACTGCTGCCAGGAGAGCGACGGCGGCGTCGCCGTCGTGATCACCAGTGCCGATCGCGCCCGTTCGTTGCGCCAGAAGCCGGCGTTCATCCGCGCGGCTGCCCAGGGGGCGCCGGCCGGGACCGGCAATTTCATGAGCTATTACCGCGACGATATCTCGCCGACGGACGAGGTGCGCCTGGTGGGTGAGCAGCTTTACGACACTGCTCGCCTGACGCCCGCCGACATCCAGGTCGCGATCCTTTACGACCATTTCGGACCGACGGTGCTGCCGTCGCTCGAGGGGCTGGGCTTCTGCAAGCGGGGCGAGGCCAAGGATTTCATCAAGAATGGCAACATCGAAATCGGCGGCACCTTGCCGGTCAACACCAACGGCGGCCAAGTGGGTGAGGCCTATATCCACGGAATGAACGGCATCGCCGAGGCGGTGCGTCAGATACGTGGGACCGCGGTCAATCAGGTGTCCCGGGTGGAGAATGTCATCGTCACCGCCGGCGCCGGTGTGCCGACGAGTGGCATCATTCTCGGGGCGTAATTAGAGAATCAGCCGACCCGCCTGTCGCAGTTGGACCAATAGGGTTCTCTGAGCAGGCGGCGAAGCACTTTCCCGCCGGCGTTCCGCGGCAACTCGGTGACGATGTCGACCGACTTGGGCGCCTTGAACGGCGCGATCCGTTCCTTCGCCCAGGCGATGAGGGCGTCGGTGTCGAGCGTCCGGCCGGGCCTGACGACCACGACCGCCTTCACCTCCTCGCCCCAGCGCTCGGAGGGGATTCCGATCACCGCGGCATCGGCGATGTCCGGATGGCTCGCCAGCAGGTTCTCGACCTCGGCCGGATAGACGTTTTCTCCCCCGGAGACGATCGTGTCCTTGGCGCGGTCGCGGATATAGAGATAGCCGTTTTCGTCGAGGAAACCGATGTCGCCGGTTCGCAGCCATCCCCGGGCGTCGATCGCTTCCGCGGTTGCTTCCGGGAGATGCCAATACCCTGCCATCACGGCAGCCGACCGGACCACGACCTCACCGACAGAGCCAAGCGCCAGGTGTTTGCCGTCCCGGTCGGCGACCGCAAGTTCAGCCCCCGGCATTGCGCAGCCCGCCGACAGCAATCGCTCCCGGGGCTCGGCGTGATGATCTTCGGGCGCCAGCGCGCAGACGCCGCCGGAAGCCTCGGTCATGCCGTACATCTGCACGAAGCCGCAGCCCAGCAGTGCGAGAGCGCTTTCCAACAACGAGAGGGATATGGGCGAGCCGCCATAGGTCAAATAGCGAAATCCGGACAGGTTCGTGCTCGGCGCGTCCGGATGCTCGACCAGCATGCGCAGCGCGGCCGGGGCCAGCAGCATGTGGGTCGCCGATGAAGAGGATAGCAGCGCCAGGACACGGCCGGCATCGAACTCCCCCGTGATCACCAGCCGTCCGCCGGTGTGGAGGCCGAACAGCGCATAGGCGGTGCCGGCGATATGGGCGACCGGCATCGCAACCAGACTCGTATCCTCGGCGCGGGGAAACCAGGCGAGCCCCGCCCGCAACCCGGGCTCGCGCAGGGCGAGCAGATTCTTGTGGGTGAGCATCGCGCCCTTCGGCGTTCCCGTCGTCCCCGAAGTATAGATCTGAACCACGACATCGTCGGGCTGGACGTCCGGCGCGCTATCGCAATCTTCCCCGGGATTGGTCAGCGCGTGCCAGTGGTCCTCGCGGTCGAGGGAGATCGCCGGGATGGCGAGTGCCTGTGCGAGGGTGATCGCCTGTTCCTCGAAATTCGTGTCGGCGAACAGATGGGAGGCGCCGGCATCCCGCAGGATGAAGGTCCATTCGGTGCTGGTCAGCCGCCAGTTCAGCGGCACCAGCACCGCCCCTGCCTTGGCCGCCCCGAACAGAAGCTCGAAATAGCGATCGCTGTTCTTGCCCAGATAGGCGATCCGCGTACCAGGGGTGATTCCCGCTTGCCGCAGCCAACCGGCGATGGCGGTGGTTCTCAGGTTCAGCGCGGAATAGGCGGTTTTCCGCGCCTCGAACTCCAGCGCAACAGCATCGGGCCGCGTTTCGGCATGATAGGCCAGCAGCCCGGGCAGGGTCCTCAGTCTTGCGAAGTCGAGCATCGGCATAGACTCACAATATCCGGCCTCCATCCACGATCAGGGTCTGCCCGGTGACATAGGACGCCAGCGACGAGGCCAGGAAAAGGGCAGGGCCGGCGATATCCTGCGGCGTGCCCAGCCGGCCCAGCGAGATCGTGTCGAGCGTCGCCTGCAGCCGGTCGGGATCGTCCGTCGTCACACGGGTCATCTTTGTCGCGACCATGCCCGGCGCAATGGCGTTGACGCGGACGGAGCTGCCGCCCCACGCATCCGCCAGGCTCTTGGTCAGGCTGTGGACGCCCGCCTTCGACGCACCATAGGCAGGGTTGCCCTTGGTCGCCTTGAACCCTCCGATCGAACCCACGATCACGATCGATCCCTGGGACCGCTTCAGCATCTCGAAGAATTTGGTGCAGCACTGCATGACGCTGCCGAGATTCACATCGACGACCGAGCGGAACGTGCCGATGTCGAACTCCTGCCTTTTATAGCGGACGGCACCCTGTGCCAGGACCAGTACATCGAGCGTATCGAAACCCGGCTCCAGCGTGTCGACCAGATCGAAGTCGCTGACATCCACCTGCCTGTAGATCAATCCCTTGAGGTCGGAGCCGCTTTCGGCAGCGTAATCCTCGGCGGATGGGCGGGTGCCCCAGACATGGACCACGGCGCCGTGTGCGCGGAACGCCTGGCCGATGCCGTTGCCGATTCCGCTCGAGCCGCCGACGACGAGAACCACCTTGCCGACGAAGTCGAACGGATCATCCATGGCTTCGGGCTCCAAGATCATTGGCTGGCATCGGCATATTGCCGGTATTCCAGCCGGGCGACCGTCCGCGCATGGACTTCGTCCGGCCCGTCCGCGATGCGCAGGGCGCGGATGCGGGCAAAGATCGCGGCGGTGCCGGCATCGCTGTCGAGCCCGCCGGCGCCGAAGGCCTGGATGGCGTCATCGACCAGGCGCAGAGCCATCCGTGGGCCGGCCAGCTTGATCATCGCGATCTCGCGGCGCGCGGTCTTGTTGCCGACCTTGTCCATCATGTCGGCGGCCTTCAGGGTCAGAAGGCGGCTCATCTCGATATCGACCCGCGCGTCGGCGACCCGCTGCTCCCAGATCGAGTGATCGGCGATCGCCTTCCCGAAAGTACGCCGGCCGAGCAGCCGGCGGACCATCTTCTCCAACGCGACCTCGGCCAGCCCGATGATCCTCATGCAATGATGGATCCGGCCTGGCCCGAGCCGGCCCTGGGAAATTTCGAAGCCGCGGCCCTCGCCCAGTATGATGTTCTCGGCCGGCACGCGCACGTCGTTGAATTCGACCTCGAAATGCCCGTGAGGGGCATCATCGTAGCCGAAATTCGTCAGCATCCGCCCGACGCGAATTCCCGGGGTGCCGGCCGGTACTAGAATCTGCGACTGCTGCAGATGGCGCGGCGCATCCGGATCGGTTTTGCCCATCACGATCAGCAGCTTGCAATGTGGATCGCCCAGCCCTGAGGTCCACCATTTGCGGCCGTTGATGACATAGTCGTCGCCCTGGCGGACGATCCGCGTCTGGACGTTCGTCGCGTCCGAGCTCGCGACATCGGGCTCCGTCATCGCATAGGCGGACCGGATTTCCCCGTCCAGCAGTGGCCGCAGCCAGCGTTCCTGCTGCGCTTTCGTGCCATAGCGATGGAGGATTTCCATGTTGCCGGTGTCGGGCGCCGAGCAGTTGAAGATCTCGGAAGCCCAGACGATCCGCCCCATTTCCTCGGCCAGCGGTGCGTAGTCGAGATTGCTGAGCCCCGCCCCGTGATAGCCGTCGCGGTCATGCCCGGGCGATGGTGGGAGGAACAGGTTCCACAGCCCTACCTCCCTGGCCTTCGCCTTCAGTGCGCCGAGGATCGGCGGCGGGCCCCAGCGATTTTCTGCTAGCTGGGCGGCGAACGTCGCCTGGGCCGGGACCACATTCTCGGCCATGAAGGCGCCCCGCC
>CAZNNJ010000182.1:6492-8878 GCA_964574305.1 uncultured Rhodospirillales bacterium
TGGGCGCTGGGGGGCGGAACTGGCCCTGGGCGGGGTCCAAATCTTGGCCAAGGAGGCCGGGCGCCCGTTCGACCCATGGCGGCTGACGTTCCGAATAACTGAAATCCATCCTGTTCCTCGGGGGGATTGCCGTATTGGTTCAAAGGCGCGCGATGCCGTCCCGCGCCCGCTGCAGCAACCCCTTGGCTGCTGCGTGCAGGCGCAGGCCGGTATTCATGTCGGCCTGGCCCGACTGCGCGCGGGCATAGGTTCCTTCGAAGATGATGCCGAGCTTGTAGCAGCCCAGAACCTCGAACCAACCCAGCTCGGACAGGTCGCGCTGCGTCACGTTCCGATAGTGCGCGACGAGCTCGTCCCGCGTGGGAAAGCCGTCGAGCCGCTCGACACGCATCGCGACAGGCTGCGGGCCGTCATTGGACGGCCAGGTTGCCAGCAGCCTGCCGAGATCCATCAGTGGGTCGCCAAGCGTCGCCATCTCCCAATCGACGACCGCGGTCAGCGTGCCGTCCTCGAGATACAGCATGTTGCCGATATGATAGTCGCCGTGGATGATCCCGGCTTGTGCGCCGGAGGGGCAATTCGCCTCCAGCCAGACCCGGACTCCATCGATATCGCCCAGCTCACCGGGGCCGGACCAGCCTTGATGGCGGTTGCAGTCGGCCAGATAGGCCGCCCAGCGGCCGGCCTGGCGCTCCAGGAAGCCGTCCATGCGCCCGAAATCGGACAGCCCGACCGCGTCAGGGTCGACGGCTGCCAGGGCCGCCAGCGCATCGATGAGCGCAAGGCCCATGCGATGCCGGATCGACGGGCTTGATCGCACCCGTTCGGGCAGGCCGACGGTCGGATTGAAGCCCGGGACCTCTTCCATGAGATAGAAGGCGGCCCCCAGGACTGCCGGATCATCGCAGCTTGCGACGAGAGCGGGATGGGGAATGTCGGTACCGGCCAGCGCCGCCAACACACGGGCCTCGCGCTGCATTGTCCTGTTGCTTTCGGCGCGCGGATTGAGCGGGGGGTGGCGCAGGATGAGCGTGCGCTCGGCTCTCCGGAAGCGCAGGAGAACATTCTGCGTTCCGCCCGAAAGCTGCGTCGCCTCGAAGATCGGGCCGGTTCCGATGCGACGGTCGTCCATCCAGCCCGCCAGGCGGCTGAGGTCGATCGGGATTTCTGGAATGGCTGTGGCGTTGGTTGCGTTCGTCATTGCTGCTTTTTGCGGTCCCGGCTCCTCGCCGCCAATCGGCCGGCCGGCGCGGTTCATCTGCAAGACAAAACATGTTCATGCCGAGCGAAGACGTGGGCCCTAATGCACAAGAAAAAGAGGCGCTTCAGGGACTTCGGCGATGGGTGCGGTTGCTTGATCGCGCAATCCTTTTTGTCTCTGCTGGTCCCGGGCTCCCCTGAGCGGTGACGGCACGAACATGTCCCTCTAACGATCGGAAGCGCTGCGGTCGCGTCCTGCCGCCGGGCGACGTTCAGAGGAGCAGAATTCAATATGGTTGGGTCACCGGTGCTCATAGACGCCATCCGCACGCCGATGGGGCGCGGCAAGGCGGGCGGCGCGTTGTCGGACATACATCCCGCCGATCTGCTCGGCGGCCTTTTCCAGACCCTCGTCGCGCGCAACGACCTGGATCCCGGCAGCGTCGACGACGTCATCGTCGGTTGCGTCAGCCAGGTCGGCGAACAGGCCGGTCCGCCGGCACGTATCGCGTGGTTGGGCGCGGGTTTCCCTGAGCATGTGCCGTCGACCACCGTCGACCGGCGCTGCGGTTCGAGCCAGCAGGCCGTGCATTTCGCCGCCCAGGGCATCGCCGCCGGCGCCTATGACATCGTCATCGCGGCGGGCGTGGAATCGATGAGCCGGGTACCGATGTTCACCGCGCGGATCGGACAGGATCCATGCGGCACGCAGCTTTATGCCCGGTATGAGAAGGGGCTGATCCCGCAGGGCATCTCCGCCGAGCGGATCGCCGCGAAATGGGGTGTCACGCGTGAGGCGCTCGATGCCTATTCGGCGCGGTCGCACCAGCGCGCGGCGGCGGCGCGCGACAGCGGCGCCTTCGATCGGGAAATCGTGCCCGTGACCGTGAACGGGCGTGAGTTGACGCAGGACGAGACGATCAGGGCCAGCACCACCGCGGAGGGGCTTGGCCAGCTCAAGCTGTCTTTCGTCGACGAAGAGATGAAGGCGCGCTTTCCCGAGATCGAATGGACCGTGACGGCGGGAAACTCGTCGCAGCTCGCGGATGGCGCGTCGGCGCTGCTCCTGATGAGCGAGGAGGCTGCGACGCGCCTCAATCTCAGGCCGCGAGCCCGGTTCGTCGCCTATGACGTGATCGGCGACGATCCGATCATGATGCTCACCGCGCCGATCCCGGCAACACGG
>CAZNNJ010000183.1:0-7924 GCA_964574305.1 uncultured Rhodospirillales bacterium
GATCGTCAAGCAAGCCGCCAATGTGCTCGACATTCTCGAGTTCTTCGCGCGCATCCGCCGGCCGGCGACACTGACCGAGATCGCGCAGGAATTCGGCTGGCCGCGCTCCAGCACCTTCAACATGGTGGGGACGCTGGTCGAGCGCGGCTTCCTCTATGAGCCCAAGCCCCGCAACGGCTATTACCCGACGCCGCGCTGGCTGACCTTGGCCGGCCAGATCGCCGAGGCCGAGCCGCTGCCGCCGTCGCTGCACCGGCTGCTGCTCGACGTCGCCCGGGATACCGGGGAGACCGTGCATGTCGCCGCGCCGGCGGGCGATCGGGTCGTATGCCTGGACGTCGTGGAGTCGAGCTCCGCCATCCGCTATTTCGACGAGGTCGGCAAGCGCCTGCCGATCCAGGCCACGGCCACGGGCCGGGCGATCCTGGCACAATATTCGCCGTCGGAGCGGAAGAGCATCCTGGCCAAGATCCGCTATGAGCGCTACCAGCCGGCCTCGCCGATGAGCGCGGCGGCAGTGGAGGCCGAGATCGAGCGCGGCTTGGTGCTCGGCTGGTTCCAGGGCGCCACCGAATTCACGCCTGACGTCATGGGCCTCGCCGTCATGCTGCCGCTTTCCGGCCGGCCGCTATCGGTCGCCGTCGCCGGCCCGACCTTCCGCATGGAGACGCGCATGGCCGATCTGGGGCCGATGCTGCGCGATGCGGTGAAAACATATCTTGAGAAGGCGGTCGGCTGAGGAGTACTCAACAGAGCGCGTTGGGCCGGTTGACTTGCGTTCACCAAACTGAACATAGATGTCCACCACCGTGAATTCGTGGGAGAGGCGAGGGGAATGTCGGACGCAGTTCTGTATGAAATGAAGGGCGAGGTCGCGGTCATCACGATCAACCAGCCCGATCGCCGCAACGCGCTCGGCATCGCCGTCCGCCAGGGCCTGTGGGACGCCTGGGACCGGTTCGAGAAGGATGAGAATGCCAAGGTCGCGATCCTGACCGGCGCCGGCGAGAAGGCCTTCTGCGCCGGCATGGACCTCAAGGAAATGAGCGCCACCACGCTCCGCATCCCGCCGCGCGGCCTTGTGCCGGTGATCGGCGACAATGTGAATGTCACCAAGCCGACCATCGCCGCGGTCAACGGCGTCGCCTTCGCCGGCGGCTTCCTGATCTCGCAGATGTGCGACCTCTGCATCGCCGCCGACCACGCCACCTTCGGCATCACCGAGGCCAAGGTCGGCCGCGGCTCGCCCTGGGCGACGCCGCTGATCCATATGCTGCCGCAGCGCGTGATGATGGAGATCCTGCTGACCGCCGCCCCAGTCGGCGCCCAGCGGCTCTATGAGCTGGGCTATGTCAACAAGGTCGTGCCGCTGGCGGACTTGCTGGACGAGGCGCTGAAGATGGCGAACCTGATCGCCGCCAACGCCCCGCTGACCGTCCAGGCCTGCCGCCGCGCGGTCTATCTGTCGACCGAGATGGGCCGCTCCGCCGCGCTAGAGGCCGGCCGCGCCGCCTTCGACCAGGCCTATTTGAGCGAGGATGCGCAGGAAGGTCCGCGCGCCTTCGCCGAGAAACGTGCTCCGGTCTGGAAAGGCCGCTAATCAGTCGTTCTCTATACGGGAGGCAGGGGATATGTCCGAAGATTTGGTCCGTCACGAGAAGCTGTTCATCGGCGGCGAGTGGGTCGCGCCCACCGATGGCGAGGTGGTGGCCTCGATCAACCCGTCGACCGGCAAGGAATGGGCGACCGCAGCCTATGCCGGCAAGGTCGATATCGACCGTGCCGTGACGGCGGCCAACGAGGCCTTCCGCGGCCCCTGGCGCAAGATGACCGGCACCGACCGGTCCAACATCCTGCGCAGGCTGGGCGACCTCTACGCCGCCAATGCCGGCCGCCTGGCCGAGCTGGAATCCAGCGATAACGGCATGCCGATCCGCGACAGCCGGGCCGGCATCGCCGGCCACCCGCAATATTACTATTATTACTCGGGCCTGGCGGCGAATATCCGCGGCGCCAACATCCAGGCCGATCCGGGCGTCCATGTCTATACGACGCGCGAGCCGGTCGGCGTCGTCGGCATGATCACGCCGTGGAACGCGCCGCTGCAGACGGTGATGTGGAAGATGGCGCCGGCTCTGGCGGCCGGCTGCACCATGGTCATCAAGCCGGCCGAGCAGACCCCGGTCACCGCCTTCGAGCTCGCCAAGCTAGCCGAGGAAGCCGGCGTGCCCAAGGGCGTCATCAATGTCGTGCCGGGCCTGGGTGCCACCGCCGGCGCGCACCTCGTCGCGCATAAGGGCGTCAATAAGATTTCCTTCACCGGCGAGCATCGCACGGCGATGGAGATCATGAAGGGCGCGGCGGTCAATCTGAAGCGCCTGTCGTTCGAGACCGGCGGCAAGTCCCCGCATATCATCTTCGACGATGCCGACCTGGACCAGGCGATCAATGCCGCCACCCACAGCGCCTTCGCGCTCTGCGGCCAGAGCTGCGCCCTCGGCTCCCGCCTGCTGGTGCATGAAAGCGTCTATGACACGGTGGTGAACGAGATCGCCGCCCGCTCGACCCGCGTGCGCGTCGGCAACGCGCTGGACCCGCAGACCCAGATGGGTCCGCAGGCGCACAGCGAGCAGCTGGAGAAGACGCTGCGCTATCTCGATATCGGCCGCAGCGAAGGCGCCCGGCTGGTGGTCGGCGGCGAGCGCATCAGCTCGATGGGCGACGGCTATTTCGTCAAGCCGACCGTGTTCGCCGACGTCACCAATTCCATGCGGATCGCGCGCGAGGAAATCTTCGGGCCGGTCGTCGGCGTGATCAAGTTCAAGACCGAGGAAGAGGCGGTCGCCATCGCCAACGACACCGAGTACGGGCTGGTCGCGGGCCTGTGGACGCAGAATGTCGGCCGGGCGCACCGCGTGGCGGCGCAGATCCAGGCCGGCATGGTCTGGGTCAATACCTATCGCTACATCCGCTACAATATCCCGTATGGCGGCTACAAGATCAGCGGGCTGAACCGCGAGAACGGGGCGGAAGGCCTCGAGCCGTATTTCGAGACCAAGTCGACCATCATCAATCTGGGCGGCGCCTATCCCGACGCGTACGCGTCGTAGGATTTTGGGCGCAGTAAGTAACGACCAAGGGGAAGCAGCATGCGTTTGCAGGGAAAACTGGCGGCCATCACCGCCGGCGCGTCGGGCATGGGCAAGGCCGCCAGCCTGAAATTCGCCAAGGAAGGCGCCAAGGTCGCCATCATCGACATCAACGAGGCCGCTGCGGTCGAGGTCGCCAGGCAGATCGAGGCCGATGGCGGCACCGCCTATGCCATCCGCGCCGATCTCACCAACGCCCAGGAATGCCGCGGCTCGGTCGCCGATGCGGCGGAGCGGCTGGGCGGGCTGGACATCTTCTGGGCCCACGCCGGCATCCCCGGCACCGACGTGGTCGAGGATATCGACCTCGCCGAATACGACCTGTCGATGTCGCTCAATGTCCGTTCCTGCTTCCTGACCGTCGGTGAGGCGGTGAAGCATATCCGCAAGCGCGGCGGCGGCTCGGTGATCCTCACCGCCTCCATCTCCGGCATCGTCGGCTCCCAGCTGTCGCCGCTCTATTCCGCCGGCAAGTTCGGTGTCGTGGGTCTCGGCAAGTCGCTGGCCCTGCGCTATGGGCCGGAGCAGATCCGCGTCAACGTGATCTGCCCAGGCCTGACCGAAACGCCGATGCTGCGCGGCTTCATGGGCCGCAACGCCACCGACGACCAGGCGGCCGAGACGCAGAAGCGGTTCGTTTCGATGATCCCGATGGGCCGCGTTGCCTCGGCCGAGGACATCGCCAACACCGCACTGTTCCTGGCCTCCGACGAATCCGCCTATGTCACCGGCGTCGCCATTCCGGTCGACGGCGGCTTCACGGCCAAATGATGCGGCTCAAGGGAAAACTGGCGGTCGTCACCGCCGGCGCATCGGGCATGGGCCGGGCGGGTGCCCTGGCCTTCGCCAGGGAAGGCGCCAAGGTCGCCATTATCGACGTCAATGAGGCGGCTGCGCTCGCGGTCGTGGCCGAGATCGAGGCCGCCGGTGGCACGGCTTGCGCCATCCGCGCCGATCTGTCGAACGCGCAGGAATGCCGCGGCTCGGTCGCCGAGGCGGCCGAGAGGCTGGGCGGCATCGATGTGTTCTGGGCCCATGCCGGCATCCCCGGCACCGACGTGGTCGAGGATATCGATCTCGCCGATTTCGACTTCTCGATGTCGCTGAATGTCCGCTCGTGCTTCCTCACCGTCGGCGAGGCGGTGAAGCATATCCGCAAGCGCGGCGGCGGCTCGGTGATCCTCACCGCCTCGATCGCCGGCGTCGTCGGCTCGATGCTGTCGCCGCTCTATTCAGCGGCCAAGTTCGGCGTGGTCGGCCTCGGCAAGTCGCTGTCGCTGCGTTATGGGCCGGAGCAGATCCGCGTCAACGTCATCTGCCCGGGCCTCACCCAGACGCCGATGCTGCGCAGTTTCATGGGGCGCAATGCCAGCGACGACCAGGCGGCCGAGACCCAGCAGCGCATGACCGGCATGATCCCGCTGGGCCGCGTCGCCCAGCCCGAGGATATCGCCAACGCCGCCCTGTTCCTGGCCTCCGATGAGTCTTCGTACATCACCGGCTTGGCGCTGCCGGTCGATGGCGGCTTTACCGCGAAGTGAGATTGCAATGACTGACAAAATCGTTCGCCTCGGTGGTGCGTCCGGCTTCTGGGGCGATACGCCCGAGGGTGCGCGCCAGCTGGTCTATTCCGGCCAGGTCGATTACCTGGTCATGGACTACCTGGCCGAGATCACCATGTCGCTGCTGACGCGGGCCAAGGCCAAGGACCCCGCGCTGGGCTATCCGCCCGACTTCGTCGCCCAGTTCATCGGCCCTTACGCCAAGGAAATGGCCGCGCGGGGGATCAAGGTCGTGACCAATGCCGGCGGCGTCAATCCGATCGCCTGCAAGGAGGCGGTGGAGAAGGTGCTGGCCGAGCAGGGCGTGAAGCTGAGGGTTGCCGCCGTCGTCGGCGACGATATCTACGGCATGGTCGAGGAGCTGCGCGGCGAAGTGAAGGAGGTCCAGTCCGGCGCGCCGATGCCGGAGAAGGTCGTCTCCGCCAACGCCTATATCGGCGCCTTCCCGATCGCCGCCGCTTTGGCCGCGGGGGCGGACATCGTCGTCACCGGCCGCGCCGCCGACAGCGCGCTGGCGCTGGGGCCGCTGATCCATGAATTCGGCTGGACCGAGACGGATTTCGACAGGCTGGCCGCCGGCACCATGGCCGGCCACGTGATCGAATGCGGCCCGCAGGCCACCGGCGGCATCTTCACCGACTGGCGGCTGGTCATGGACGGCTGGCACAATATCGGCTTCCCGATCGCCGAGTGCAAAGCCGACGGCAGCTTCGTCGTCACCAAGCCGGATGGCACCGGCGGCCTGGTCTCGCCCCAGACGGTGGCCGAGCAGATCACCTATGAGACCGCCGACCCGGCCAACTATATCCTGCCGGACGTGGTCTGCGACCTGTCGGGCGTGACGGTAACCTCGGTCGGCCCGAACAGGGTCAACGTCACCAATGTTCGTGGCAAGGCGCCGACCCCGACCTACAAGGTCTCGGCCACCTATCCCGAGGGCTTCCGCTCGATCGCGACCCTGATGGTCAACGGCATCGACGCTCAGGCCAAGGCCCAGGCGATGGGCGAGGCGATCCTGAAGCGCACTAGCCTGATCTTCGCCCGCGAAGGCTTGGGCGACTATGTCGACACCTCGATCGAGACGCTGGGCGCCGAGGCGACCTACGGCCCGCACGGCCGCGCCCAGACGGTTCGCGAGGTGATCCTCAAGGTCGGCGTCCGCCACATGGACAAGCGCGCGGTCGATATCTTCACCCGCGAGATCGCGCCGGCCGCCACCGGCATGGGCCAGGGCATCTCCGGCTTCGCCGGCGGCCGGCCGAGCGTGCAGCCGGTGCTGCGCCTCTATTCCTTCCTGCTCGACAAGGCCCGGGTGAAGATCGAGGTCGATTTCGAAGGCAGGCGCATCCCCGTCTCGGTGATGACCGAAGGCCAGGCCGTGCCGCCCTACAAGCCGCCGGCGTCGGCGGGGGCCGCCGTGCCGTCTGGTGATGTGGCCACCGTGCCGCTGATCGCGCTGGCCCACGGCCGCAGCGGCGACAAGGGCAACCTGTCCAACATCGCCGTCCTGGCTCGCAAGCCCGAGTACCTTGCGCCCATCGCCGCCCAGCTGACGCCCGAAGCGGTGAAGCAGTACATGGCCCATGTCGTCGAGGGCACGGTCGAGCGCTATGACTGGCCCGGCCTCAACGGCTTCAACTTCATCCTCAACGCCTCGCTGGGCGGCGGCGGCGTCGCCTCGCTCCGCTACGACCCCCAGGGCAAGGCCCACGCCCAGATGCTGATGGACTTCCCGATAAAGGTGCCCGCCAGCTGGGTGAAAGACGGGAAGGTGGCGGCTTAATTCGCCTTCTCATAATGGCCCTCTCCCTCCGGGAGAGGGTTACGCAGGCTTAGTAGGGCGCAGCCGAACTTAGCCGGAGTTGGGTGAGGGTGCCGAGCTGGGCCACCGTACCCTCACCTTCCCATTGCTGCGCAATGGGCCCCTTCCTCTCCCGGAGGGAGAGGGTGTTTGCGCTTCATCCGCTCCCTAGAATCGGCCAAACTGTCCGCTCAATCACCACATCGTTCAGCCCATGGCCAAGAGCCCGAAATCGACAGCGAAAGGTTGGCCTCATTTCGGGCCCGATACGCTACGCGCCGCAGCCGGCGAGAAGGCTTTCAGCCGCGGCGAAGCATATTTCGATAAGGGCCTCGTCGATATCCTGGCTCTCGAGCCCACGCGCGTTCTGGCGCAGGTGAATGGTACGGAGACGTATCGCACGACTTTGACCGCACGCAGAGGGCAGGTCGAAGGCATGTGCAATTGTCCCGCCTTTTCCGATTGGGGCTTCTGCAAACACCTCGTCGCGACCGGGCTGGCGGCAAACGCCGTGGAAGGCGACGGAACGATCGAGGACGGCGGCCCGTTTGGTCGCATCCGGGAGTATTTGCGGGGGCAGGGTATCGATGCCTTGGTCGCTATGATCGTCGATCTGGCCGAGCAGGATCCGGTCCTGTTCGGCCGATTGGACTTGGCGGCGGCATCTCTGTCCGGCGACGATCGCGAGCTCGAACGGCGACTGCGGACCGCGCTCGACCGTGCGACACGCACGGGGAGCTACATCGATTATCGCGCCGCGCGCGACTGGGCCGCGGGGGTGGAATCGGTGCTGAGCACGATCGGCGATCTAGCCTCCGGCGCACGCGCGAGCGTCGCCTTGAGTCTGGCTGAGCGTGCCATCGACCGCATCGACCAGGCGACCGGCAGCATCGACGATTCCGATGGACACTGTGGCGAACTGTTCAGGCAAGCCCTGGATATTCATATCGCCGCCGCCGAAAGGGCGCCTCCGGAGCCGGTTCAGTTCGCCCGCCGGCTGTTCCAGCGCGAGATGGAGAGCGAGTACGTCGTGTTCGACGGTGCCGCTGAGCTTTACGCCGATGCGCTCGGTGAAAACGGGTTGGCGGAGTATCGCCGGCTCGCCGCCGAAGCGTGGGACCAACTTCCGTCGGCCGGTCGAATGCGCGGGCCGCGTCCGTTTTCCGCCAGCCATTCCCGGCCCAGTATCACGCCGCGAAGGCGCTCGCAACGTACCTCCGGGATCACCGGGCCGCCCAGCTGGTCGGCGAACCGAGCATCGGCAAGACCATCACCTCTTTGGTCGTCGCCGCGCTCCTGCGGGTCCGCCGCGTGCTCGTCGTCGCGCCGACGCACCTGCTTCCGAAGTGGCGGCGCGAGATCCAGACCACCGTCCCCGGGGCCGGCGCGGTCGAGCTCCGCCGGCTCTGCGG
>CAZNNJ010000183.1:7934-8872 GCA_964574305.1 uncultured Rhodospirillales bacterium
GCCGAAGCGTGGGACAAACTGCCGTCGCTCGGTCGAGTGCGCGGGCGGCGTCAGTTTTCCGCCGACCATCACCGGCTCAGGTCCATTCTCGATTTCTTTGCCAAGCGCGACGGCGATGTCGACGCCCGCATCGCCCTTCTTGCCAAGGACCTGTCCTCGCCCTGGGGGTATCTGAAGCTCGCCGAATTTTGTGTCGCGGAAAATCGTGACGCGGACGCGATCCGCTGGGCGGAGGAAGGGCTATGGACGTTCGAGGACGATCCGCCAGACGATCGGCTCGTCGTGTTCGCCGCGGACCTTCTCTGTAAGGCCGGGCGCGAAGCCGATGCGACCGCGCATCTGTGGCGGGCCTTTGAGAAAGCGCCGGACATGAGGCTGTATGCGCGGCTTCGCAGCCTCGTCGGCACCGGCGCCTACGAACGGGCGGTGAGTTTCCTGGAAGGCCGCTTGGTTCGGACGAAGGGTAGCCAGGGGTATAATCCGAGCAATCTCCTGGTCTCGGTCCTGATGCAGGAAAGAGCGTTCGACGCGGCTTGGAGGACGATAAAACGGTGGAGGGCGTCACCGGACGCGGAATACGCTCTCGCCCGCGCGAGCGAAGCGACGCATCCGCGGGAGGCCTTGGCCGTTTACGGCGAGCACGTCGATCGTCTTGCCAATTCCGGCGGAAACCAAGCCTACGCCGAAGCGGCGGCGCTGATCGGCCATATGGCGACATTGCAAACCGCCGCGGAACGGGCCAGCTTTAACGCTGCCTTCAAGGTTCGTTTCGGCCAAAAGCGGAACCTCTTTAAGCGGCGGGAATGGGCCCTTGCCAAGGGGGGAGATCGAAACCCCAGACCAATTCAAATTTACCCCGCCCCGCCAGTTCCGGGTCGCGGCGGATGTGGTGACGGATGCCTGGATGGCATTCGCCGAAGTGGAAGCCGTCGCCGTCA
>CAZNNJ010000184.1:0-8866 GCA_964574305.1 uncultured Rhodospirillales bacterium
GCGGTGGCCGCGCTCGCGGGCCTTTTCCAGAAGGGCCGGCAGCGCCTCTTCCAGGCGCTGGCGCAGCAGGTGATAGAAGCGGACCTCGGCCAAAAGGCTCAGTGCTCGAACACGTCGGCGACGAAGCGGTCGAGCAGGCGCACGCCGAAGGCGGTGGCGCCCTTGGGCACGGTCGGCTGGTCCTTCTTCGACCAGGCGACGCCGGCGATGTCGAGATGGGCCCAGGGCGTGTCCTTGACGAAGCGCTTGAGGAAGACCGCGCCGATGGCGCTGCCGGCGCCGCGCCCGTCGGAGATGTTCTTCATGTCGGCGGCGTCGGTGTCGATCTGCTTGTCGTAGGCATCGGTGATCGGCATGCGCCACAGCCGCTCGCCCGATTCCTTGCCCGCCGCCAGCAATTGGTCGGCCAGCGCGTCGTCATTGGAGAACAGGCCGGCGAACTCGCTGCCCAGCGCGATGATGATGGCGCCGGTCAGCGTCGCCAGGTCGATCACCGCCTGCGGCTTGAACCGGTCGATCGTGTAGAAGAGCGCGTCGGCCAGCACGAGGCGGCCCTCGGCGTCGGTGTTCAGCACCTCGATCGTCTGGCCCGACATCGACTTCACGATGTCGCCCGGGCGCTGCGCCTTGCCGTCCGGCATGTTCTCGACCAGCGCGATGACGCCGACAGCATTGACCTTGGCCTTGCGGCCGGCCAGCGCGGTGATGAGGCCGGCCACGGCGCCGGCGCCGGCCATGTCCCACTTCATGTCTTCCATGCCCGCGCCGGGCTTCAGCGAGATGCCGCCGGTATCGAAGGTGACGCCCTTGCCGACGAAAGCGACCGGCTTCTTGTTCTTGACCTTGGGCGCGCCGTTATAGGTCATGACGACCAGCTGGGTCTCGCGCTCGCTGCCTTGACCGACGCCGAGCAGCGCGCCCATGCCGAGCTTCGCCAGCTTCGATTCGCCCAGTATCTCGACCGTCACGCCGAGCCCGGTCAGGCGTTCGCGCACGCGCTCGGCGAAGCTTTCGGGGAAGACGATATTGGCCGGCTCCGACACCAGGTCACGGGTGAAGAACACCGCGTCGGCCACCGCCTTGGCCCGGCCGAAGCCCGAGCGCGCAGCATTGGGATGGAGCGTGGCGATGGTGAGCTCGCCCAGCTTGGGCGGCTGCCCGGGCTTATGCACCGTGCGGTACTTATCGAACTTGTAGGAGCGCAGCAGGGCGCCCAGCGCAATGTCGGTCGCGACATTGAAGCCGGAGGGCACATCCTGCGGCGTGTCGGGGATGATCGTCGCGGATGTGGCCTTCACCGTCGTCAGCTGGGCAAAGATCTTGCCGCCCAGCGCCTCGGCGGCGTTCGGCTTCACCTGCTCCAGCTTGCCCATGCCGACCAGGAGGACGCGATCGAACCAGGCCGGCGCCTGGATCATCAGCACGTCGTCGTTCTTGCCGGTGAACTCGGCAGCCGCCATTGCGCGCGCGAGTTGTCCGCCGGCCGCCTTGTCGACGGTCTGGCCGAGCTGGCCCAGGCCGCGATCCTCGAAGATGACGAGGACGATCGTGCCGCTGCCGGGCAAGGCCGGTTTGACGAAGTTGATCTCCATCTGGGACCCTTTTCGAGACTATTTTATCGGCGCGAATGGGACAGTTGTGCCCTGATTCTTATCGCCGGGACAGAACGCTATCGTGAAAAATTTGTCAAAGCCAATGACGAAACGGTACAATGCGGTCTTCCCTACGCAGCCCTGACTCGTATGAACGCCGGACTTATTTCCCGCTACCTGTTTCGCAACCTGGCGGTATCCACCCTGATCGCGACGGTCATCGTCAGCCTGGTTGCCTGGCTGATCGAGTCGCTGAAATTCTTCGAGCTGGCGGTGAATGGCGGGGCGCCGGTCGGGCTGTTCCTGTATCTGGTGCTGCTGGCGATGCCGCCGATCGTGGCGGTGGTGCTGCCGATCATCTTCTTCACGGTGATCCTGTTCGTCTACAACAAGCTGACGGCGGAGAGCGAGCTCATCGTGCTGCGCGCGCTGGGCCTCAGCCAATGGCGGTTGGCCATGCCCGCGATCGCGCTGGGCGGGATCGTTGCGGGCATCGTGTTCCTGCTCAACGCCTATATCGCGCCCCTCGCCAACGAGCATCTGAAGACACTGCAGGACATCACCCGCACGCAGTTCGCCGGGGCGCCGATCAATGCCGGCGTGTTCAACCCGATCGGCGACAAGATGACGATCTATGTCCGCGCCCGCGAGCCCAATGGCGACCTGTCGGGCATCCTGATCTATCAGGAACAGTCGGACGGGCGGCCGACGACGACGGTGGCCAAGCGCGGAGTCGTGGTCGACGGCGAGCACGGGCCCGAGATCGTGGTCTATAACGTCAGCCGCCAGTCGGTCGATCCGCAGACCGGCCGCCCGCGCACCACCGAATTCGAGCGTGGCACCGTCGACCTGCAGCAGGTTGCCGACCAGCTCACCGCCCGCTGGAAGGAACCCAGTGAACGCACCCTGCCCGAGTTGCTGGCGGGGGAGAAGAGCAATGAGGACAAAGGTTTCGGTAACGCCTTCCGCGCGGAGGCGCATAATCGGATATCGAGCCCGCTCTATTCGATGGCGCTGACCCTGGTGGGCCTCTTCACGCTGCTGGGCGGCCATTTCGACCGGCGCGGCCAATCGCGCCGGATCATTGCCGGCGGCGTCGCGGTGCTGCTGATCCAGGGCGCCTCGATCGGCCTCGCCAATTTCGCCCGCAACCATTTCGCGGCGATCCCGCTGCTCTATCTCGCCGCGCTGGCGCCGGTGCTGGTGCTGATCGTGCTGTTCGCCCGCGCCAATGACGGTTTCCTGCCCTGGCGGCAATGGCTGTCCCGCAACCTGCCGCCCTGGGCGGTCTTTTGGCAGACAGCATGAATTCGCTCACATTGCTGCGGTATCTCGGCCGCCAGTTCATGATCAGCTTTCTGATCTTCATCAGCGTGCTGCTGATGGTGATCTATCTGATCGACACGCTGGAGCTGATCCGCCGCGCCGCCAGCCATCCGGAAGTGACCTTCGCGCAGATCGCCAAGATGTCGTTCTTCCAGCTGCCCGAGGTCGGGCAGCAGCTGTTCCAGTTCGCGGTGCTGTTCGGCGGCTTGTTCACCTTCTGGCGCCTGACCCGGACCAGCGAGCTGGTGGTGCTGCGCGCCGTCGGCGTGTCGGCCTGGGAGTTCCTGATGCCGGCGATCCTGGTCGCGATCACCATCGGCGTGGTCAAGGTGACGGTGATCAACCCGATCGGCTCTGCCTTCAGCGCCAAGTTCGAGCAGATGGACAACACGCTGCTGCGCGGCAAGACCAGCACGATCGACCTGTCGGCCGGCGGCCTTTGGCTGAGGGAAAACGGGCAGGACAACTACACCATCATCCATGCCCGCAACGTCGATTCGTCGAGCTGGAAGCTGAAGGATGTCTCGATCTATTTCCTGACCAACACCGACGAGTTGACCGGGCGGCTGGATGCGCCGGACGCGGCGCTGGTCGACGACACCTGGGTCGTCAATGGCGGAACGCTGAATTATCCGAGCAAGCCGGACGAGCCGCCGACCTTCGTACCCAAGACGGTCGTCCCGACGGACATGACCCCGACCAAGATCCAGGAGATCTTCGCCTCGCCCAAGAGCCATTCCTTCTGGACCATCCTGCATTACATCCACACGATGGAGACGACCGGCATCTCCGCGATCCGGCTGCGGCTGCAATATCTCGAGCTGCTGGCCGACCCGTTCCTCTATGGCGGGCTGGTGCTGATCGCCGCGGCCGCGGCGCTGCGCCAGACTCGCCGTGGCGGCACGCTGTTCGTCATCGCCACCGGGATCGTCGCCGCATTTTCGCTATTTTTCCTTGGCAATGTCGTGCGTGCCCTGGGTGAATCGGAGACGATCCCGATCATGTTGGCCGCCTGGACGCCGGCAGGCCTCAGCCTGCTTGGCGGGATCGGCGCATTGCTGTACCTGGAAGACGGCTGAGCGCCCGTAAGCGCTTTTTTCGAACCGAGAGCCATGACAGACCTTCGCCTGCCCCTGCTTCGCACCGCCGCCCTCGCGGCCGCGCTCCTGTTCCTGCCGCTCGCGCCGGCGCGCGCCGCCGAGCCGGAGGAGAAGATCGTCGCCGTGGTCAACGACGAGGCGATCTCGGAGGCCGACCTCAACAACCGGATGAAGCTCGCCATGCTGGCCGGCAACTATCCCGATACACCGGAGGTCCGGGCCAAGATCCAGCCCCAGGTGCTGCGCCTGCTGATCGACGACCAGCTGCGCATTCAGGAGGCAAAGCGGCTGAAGCTGACGGTCGACAAGGACGAGGTCGACAACGACCTCAAGGCCACCGCCGAGCAGAACCACCAGACCCTGCAGCAGCTGAAGGAGCTGCTGGCCAAGCAGGGCATCGCCTTCGTCACGCTCGAGAAGCAGACGCTGGCCCAGGTCTCGTGGCGCAAGGTCGTCCAGAAGGAAATCCGCCGCCGCGTCGAGGTCACGGATGACGAGATCGATGCCGCCTATTCCAAGATGATGTCGACGGTCGACAAGAAGCAGTATCTGGTCGCCGAAATCTTCCTGGCGGTCGATGCCCCGGCCGACGATGCCCGGGTCAAGGCCTTCGCCGACAATATCGAGGACCAGCTCCAGCACGGCGCCAATTTCGCCCAGCTGGCCCAGCAGTTCAGCCAGGCGGCCGGCGCCGCCCAGGGCGGCGATCTGGGCACCGTCCAGGACGGCGAGCTGCCCGATCCGATCGACCAGGAGCTGAAGAAAATGGAGACCGGCACGGTCAGCCAGCCGATCCGCACCCAGTCCGGCTATCACATCGTCCTGCTGCGGGCGAAAGGCGACGCGCTGCAGGGCGACGTGACCCTGGCCGAGGTCCATCTCAAGAACGTGCTGGTGCCCTTCACCAAGCAGCCGACCAAGGAAGACCTGCCGCGCCTGATGGAAGAGGCCAAGAAGGTCGGCGCCGGCCTGCCCAATTGCACGGCGGTCGACGAGAAAGGCCGCCGCGACGGCCTGGGCGGCGACCTCGAGCCGGCCGGCCAGATGGTCAAGGTGGGCGCCCTGCCCCGCGGTATCGCCCAGGTGGTCGCCTCGCTGCAGGTCAATCAGATGAGCCAGCCGGTGCCGACCAATGACGGCATGATGATGTTCATGGTCTGCGCCCGGAAGGACCCGCCCAAGCGCCAGCCGCCGACCCGGGAGCAGGTCGGCAACCAGCTCTATATCGACCGGCTGGACATGCAGCAGCAGCGCTATCTGAGCGACCTCCGCTCCTCCGGCTTCGTCGACATCCGGGTCTAGGGCTTCGCCGATGGCGAAGCAGCGCCCACTTTGCCTGACCATGGGCGAACCCGCCGGCATCGGCGGGGAGATCGCGATCAAGGCCTGGTTGTCGCGCAACAACGAGCCGGTCGCGCCGTTCGTCCTGATCGACGATCCGGCCCGGATTCGCGCGCTCGCCAGGCGGATCGGTGCCGATATAACGGTCGCGGAGATCGGCGCGCCGCACGAGGCCGCTTTCACCGCCGCCCTGCCGGTCCTGCCGCTGGAAAAGCCGGTCCGCGCCGTGCCGGGAAAGCTCGACACGGCCAATGCGCCAGCGGTGATCGAGAGCATCACCCGCGCCCACGCGCTGATCCTGGCGGGCAAAGCCTCGGCGATGGTCACCAACCCGATCCAGAAAAGCACGCTCTATGCCGCCGGCTTTACCCATCCCGGCCATACCGAGTTCCTGGCGGCGCTGGCGGGTACCGAGACACCGGTGATGATGCTGGCGGTCGAGGGGCTGAGGGTCGTGCCGGTGACGGTGCATCAGTCGCTGCGCACCGCGCTCGACGCGCTGACCGTCGAGGCCATCGTCACCAAGGCGCGGATCGCCGCGCGGGAGCTGCGCGACCGTTTCGGCATCGCCCAGCCACGCCTCGCGGTCGCCGGGGTCAACCCGCATGCCGGCGAGGACGGCACACTGGGCCGGGAGGAGATCGAGATCGTCATCCCGGCGATCGAGCGGCTGAGGGCCGAAGGCTGGCATGTCGACGGGCCGAAATCGCCCGACACGATGTTCCATCCCGGCGCCCGGGCAACCTATGACGTCGCCATCTGCCACTATCACGACCAGGCGCTGATCCCGCTGAAGACGCTGGACTATGACCACGGGGTCAATGTCACGCTCGGGCTGAATTTCATCCGCACCTCGCCGGACCACGGCACGGCGCTCGACATCGCCGGAACCGGCAAGGCCAAGCCCGACAGCCTGATCGCCGCGCTGAACCTCGCGGCCAAGCTCGCCGGGAATGTCTGACGCCATCGCGGCGCTGCCGCCGCTGCGCGAGATCATCAAGGCCTGGCAGCTCGACGCCGACAAGCGGCTCGGCCAGCATTTCCTGCTCGACCTCAACCTGACAGCCAAGATCGTCCGCGCCGCGGGCGACCTCACCGGCATGACCGCCATCGAGATCGGCCCTGGCCCAGGCGGCCTGACCCGCCCACTGGTCCAAAGCACGGCGGCGCGGGTGGTTGCCATCGAACGCGATCCCCGCTGTGTCGCCGCCCTGCAATCGGTGGTCGAAATCGCCCAGGGCCGCCTCACCGTCATCCATGGCGACGCGCTGGAGGTCGACCCGGTCACCATGGCGCCTGCCCCCCGGGCGATCGTCGCCAACCTGCCCTACAATGTCGCGACGCCGCTGCTGATCGGCTGGCTGAGGCAGGCGCGCGAATTCGCCAGCATGACCCTGATGTTCCAGCGTGAGGTGGCGCTACGCCTGATCGCGGCGCCACGCTCCAAGGATTACGGCCGCCTCTCGGTCATGACCCAATGGCTGACCGAGGCCACGCTGGTCTTCGACCTGCCCGCCGCCGCTTTCACCCCGCCGCCCAAGGTAGTCTCCTCGGTCGTCCACCTCGTGCCGCGCGCGATGGGTCCGGACGAGCCCAGCTTCACCGCGATGGAGCGCGTGGTCGCGGCCGCCTTTGCCCAGCGCCGCAAGATGCTCCGCGCCGGCCTGCGGGGATTTATCCCCGATCCGATCGCCTTGCTGGAAGCCGCCGGGATCGACCCGACCGCCCGGGCCGAGGAGCTGGATATCGATGCCTTCCGTCGGCTGGCCGTGCTATGGGAGGGAATGTCCCGCTAAAAGAGGACCTTGAGGGGAAAAGTGAGCCAATCCGACGACCTGCTGTCGGCGCTGATGCGCGAGCCGCTGGTGGCGCTGCCGCCGGAATTCCGATCCGTACCCCAGGAAAGACTGCTTGCCGAAGCACGTGCGCTGGAGGCTGAGGGGCCGGACGCCTATTGGGCCTGGGTCGCCGGCAAATTCCGCTGGTCGCGACCTTGGGATTCGGTGCGCGAGGGCGGGTTCGGGGACCTGCGCTATTTCCCCGGCGGCACGATCAATGTCGCCGACAACTGTGTCGACCGCCACGCCGAGAACCCGGCGACCGCCGATCGGACCGCCATCGTCTGGGAAGGTGAGGATGGCGCCGTCCGCACCCTGACATATACGGAGCTGCGCCTCGCCGTGGCGCGATTGGCCAACGGGCTCAGGTCGCTCGGCATCGGCAAGGGGGATGTGGTGGCGATCTATCTGCCCAACCTGCCCGAAGCCTTCATAGCCATCCATGCCTGCAACCGGATCGGCGCGATCTATACCGTGCTGTTCGCCGGTTTCTCGCCCGACGCGGTGGCGCTGAGGCTTCAGACGGCCCATGCCAGGCTGGTCGTCACCGCCGACGGCAGCCTGAGGCGTGGCAAAGTCGTGCCGCTGCTGGCCAATCTGCGCCAGGCGCGGCAGGCGGCGACCGATCTCCAGCACGTCGTCGTGATCGACCGGACCGGCAATCGCCCCGCCCTCGAGGATGGCGAAGTCGCTTACGAGGCGCTGACCGCCGCGCAGCCGTCCGATTGCCCGTGTGAGCCCCTGGAGGCCAACGGCCCGTCCTTCCTGATCTTCACCAGCGGCACCGAGGCCAGGCCCAAAGGGCTGGTGCACAGCGTCGCCGGCTTCCTGACAGGCACGTGGGCCAACGTGCAGTGGCAGATCAGCCCCGAGCCCGGCGACATCTATTGGTGCGCCGCCGATGTCGGCTGGCTGACCTTCCCAATCCATGCGGTGGTCGGCGGGCTGGCCCACGGCATGACCGTGCTGTGCTACGAGGGTGCGCTCGATACGCCGACGCATGAGCGCTTCTACCAGCTCGCCGAGCGCCACGGCGTGACCAAGCTGCTGGCGGCCCCCACCCTCGCCCGCATGCTGCGCGGCGCCGGCGACGCGCTCGCCGAGGCGCATCCCCTGCCGGAGTTGCGGCTGGTCAGCCTCCAGGGCGAGCCGCTCGATGTCGAAACATTCCGCTGGGCCGCCGCCCATATCGGCCGCGGACTACCGGTTATCAATGCCTACGGGCAGAGCGAGACCGGCTCGACCTGGACCTATCCGATCGCCGGGGTCGACGCCACCAAGGCCGGCTCCTGCGGCCGGACGGTGCCGGGGCACGGCTACGCGATACTGGACGATGACGGCCGGCCAGCCACACCCGGCACTCCTGGGAACCTGGTCCTGACCCATCCCTTCCCGACCCTGGCGCGCACCGTGTGGGACGATCATCCGCGCTACATGCAGGGCTATTTCTCGCGCTTTCCCGGCTGTTACCAGACCTCGGACCGGGCGATCCGCGATCCCGACGGGCATTTGTGGGTGGTCGGCCGCACCGACGACGTGATCAACGTCGCCGCCCACCGGATCAGCACAATGGAAATCGAATCCGCGGTGAACGCCCAGCCCGGCGTCGCCGAGGCGGCGGTGATCGGCGTGGATGATGACGTGAAAGGCACCGTGCCCGTCGCCTTCG
>CAZNNJ010000185.1:0-8833 GCA_964574305.1 uncultured Rhodospirillales bacterium
CGGCCCCGGCCAGATCTACGATTCGAACCGGCCGGTGCTGCTGGCCATGCTGCGGCATCTCGGCGTCGCCGCGACCGACCTTGGCATCCTGCCGGACCGGCAGGATATCATCGCCGCCCGCCTGGCGGAGGCAGCCAAGACCCATGACGCGGTCGCGTGCTCGGCCGGCATGTCGGTCGGCGATGAGGACCATGTGAAGGCCGCGGTGCGGTCGCTGGGCACGCTCGATTTCTGGAGCGTCGCGATCAAGCCGGGGCGGCCGGTTGCAATTGGACGGCTGGGCGCCCCTGGCGCGAATGGCAGGCCCTTCTTCGGCCTGCCCGGCAATCCGGTGGCGATGATCGTCACCTTCCAGACCATCGTCCGCCCAGCCCTGCTTCGCCTCGCCGGGGCCGTGACCTCCGCGCCACGCCACTTCCCGGTGACGGCGGATTTCCACCTCACCCGCAGGCCCGGCAAGCGCGAATTCCTGCGCTGCGCGTTACATGAGGGTGAGGGCCACGGCCTCCTCGCCCGCCGGTTCGAGCGCGGCGGCTCCGGCGTGCTGTCCTCGGTTGCCGACAGCGAGGGGCTGCTCGAGGTGGCGGAGGATATAGCCGAGATCGCGCCCGGCATGATCCTGCCCTTCATCCCGTTTTCGAGCCTGGGCCTGTGAAGCCCGTCGGCATCCTGCTCGCCGGGGGCCTTGCCGCCCGGATGGGCGGCGGCGACAAATCGCTGAGGCCGCTGGGCGGCCGGCCGATCCTGGCCCATGCGATCGACCGCATCCGCCCGCAGGTCGCAGCGCTGGCCATCAACGCCAACGGCGACCCGGTGCGGCTCGCCGAGTGGGGCCTGCCGGTAGTGCCCGACGCCATCCCCGGTTTCCTTGGGCCCCTGGCCGGCATCCATGCCGGGATGGAATGGGCGCGGCTGCATCACCCGGACATCGCGGACATCGTCTCGATCCCGACCGACACGCCATTCCTGCCGGCGGACCTGGTCGAGCGCCTGTCGGCGGCTCGGGGCGATGCCGATATCGCCGTCGCCGCCAGCGCTGGCAACGCTCATCCGGTGGTGGCGCTGTGGCCGGTCCGGCTGGCCGGCGAACTGCACCGGCTGGTGACTGAGGACTGCATGCGCCGGGTCACCGACTTCGCCCGCCGCCATAAGGTCGCCTATGCCGATTTCCCGGTCGGCGCCATCGATCCTTTCCTCAACATCAACCGCCCGGTTGACCTGGAGCAGGCGGAGCTGCTGATTGCCGCGGACACCGCAAGCAAAGGGACCACAGGATGACGGCATATTTGGAGCCGACCCAGGAATCGGGCCGTGCATTCGTAATGCGCGGCATCGAGGGCGAAGTCGCGATGCTGAATCTCCTGCGGTTCCGGGACATTGCCGACTATTCCGCCACGCCGGAACTGGCGCCCGAGACGCCGATCAGCGGCGCCGAAGCCTACGACCGCTATATCGCCCACACCCTGCCGCTCCTGAAGGCAAGCGGCGGGGACGTGATGTTCCTGGGCGTCGGCGGCGCGTTCCTGGTCGGCCCCGACAGCGAGCGCTGGGACATGGTCATGCTGGTGCGGCAGAAAAGCGTCGAATCCTTTCTCGCCTTCGCCTCGGACGCCGACTATCTGGCGGGGACAGGGCACCGGACGGCCGCCCTCGAAGATTCCCGCCTGCTGCCCCTCAGCGAGATAAGGCCCGCCTGATGCCCCCTACCCTGCTGCTCGACCTGGACGGCACGCTGGTCGATTCCATCCCGGACCTGCTGTCGGCGCTGAACCGCATGGGTGGGCCGCGCGGCTTCAAGCCGTTCGACCGGGCGGAAATCACGCCGATGATCGGCGACGGTGTCCGCACATTGCTGGAGCGAGCCTTCGCGGCGCGGAACACGCCGTTCGACGACGCGGCGATGGCGCCCTATACCGCCGACTATGCCGCCCATTCGGCGGTCGAGACCAGGCCGTTCCCCGGCGTCGTGGACACGCTGCACCGCTTCGCCGACGCCGGCTGGCGGATGGCGGTCTGCACCAACAAGCTGGCGGAACCGACCCACGCACTGCTGGGCGCGCTCGGCCTGACGCCGTTCCTGGCGGCGATCGGCGGCGGCGACAGCTTCCGGGTGCGCAAGCCCGATCCTGGCCACGTGCTGGGCACGCTGGCGCTGGCCGGCGGCAGCGCGGACCAGGCGGTGATGGTCGGCGACCACTATAACGACGTGCTGGCCTCGACCGGCGCCGGCATTCCCTGCGTTTTCGCTGCCTGGGGCTATGGCCCGCCGTCGATGGCCGAAGGCGCGGCGGCCGTGGCCAAAAGGTTCAGCGACCTGCCGAAGATTGCCGAGGGACTTCTCGCTCAGCGCCCCTGAAATCGGGCCGGCCGCTTGGCGAGCCGGGCCGCCATGCCTTCCCTGGCATCGTCGCTGCTGTTCACCTCTTCGACGAATCCGTCGATATCCTCATGCGGGATTCCGTCGCGGAAGGTCATCTCGCGCACGATCACCGCCTTCATCGCCTTCAGCGACAGCGGCGCGTTGGCCGACAGCCGGTCGATCACCGCCTGGGCGGCGGCCTCCAGCGCCTCCGGCTCGACGATATGGGAGATCAGGCCGAGCGCATGCACCTCACGCGCCGGCAGCGGGTCGCCCAGCAGCAGGATGCGCCTTGTGATCACCGGCCCTGCCACCTCCAGCAGCTTCTTGATCAGAAACCAGCTCGGCACCAGCCCGATCTGCGCCAGCGACATGCCGAAGCGGGCGGCGCTGGAGGCGACGACGAGATCGCAATGCAGCGCCAGCTCGTTGCCGCCGGCGATGGCATCGCCCTGCACCACCGCGACCACCGGCAGCGGCCAGGTCTCGATCCTGTGCAGCATGCCCTCTATCGGGCTGGTCGCGACCGCATGGTCCGACATGTCGAGCCCCGCGCAGAAGACCGGCCCGGCGGCGCGGATCACCGCCAGCCGCTCCTCTGGTCCCGGCGGCGTGGAAAAGACCTCCTCAAGCGCCCGGATCATCGCGCCGTTCAGCGCATTGCGCTTCTCCGGCCGGTTGAGCTGCACATTCCGGACCGGGCCGGCGATTTCGGTTTCGACGATCACTCAGAGCACTCCCTCAACCTTCGGTTCTTCGAAATCCCCGCGCTGAACTTGCGGTTGCATTCACCCTCACCCAACCCTCTCCCATCGAGGGAGGGGGTTTTCTGTGGCAGCTCGTACCTTCATGTCCCTCCCCCTTGATGGGGGAGGCGTGAAGGCCGGGAGCAGCGCGACATTCCCCTAATGCGCCAACGGGTCGGGCCTGAGCTGGAATTTCACCGCCTTGCCCAGCGTGCCCTCGCCGCCCTCGATATGCCAGAGCGGGACCTCGGCATAGTCGGACCACAGGCCCCGGCCTTTCCAGCCGGCCTTGGGATCGTCGACGCGCTCGTCCATGCCGCGGCTGTAGAAACCCATCGGGTAGGACACGCGCATCGTCACCCATGTGCCGGTGTCGGGTTTCAGGGCCAGGAGCGAGTCCGACATCGTGCCCGGCGTGATCGGGATGTCGCGGCCGAGGCCCAGCACGTCGAACCGGTCGACATACATCAAGTAGTGCCAGTCGGCGCCCGACTTGGTGCCGGCGATGTTGGGGCCGGGCGAGCGGTAGATGGTCCAGCCCTCCGGGCAATGCTGGCCGGTGGCGGTCGGGCCGTTCAGCACCTTGCACTTCGAGCGGTCGAACTTGCCGAGATCGCCGCTGCCGAAATCGACCCAGGCGACGCCATGGGAGTCCACATCGACCGCGCGGGCGTTATAGGCGGCGTAGGTGCCATCGGGCAGTTTCGGCGGCTCGTAATATTCCGTGCGGCAGGTCTCGGGCGGATTGTTGCCGGGATCGAGCCGGATCAGGCCGCTCGGCACGTAGGGGGTGAACTTGGCGTACCAGCTGATGTTGCTGCCCGGCTGCACACTCATCCCATAGAGGAAACCGCTGATCCGTGTGTCCTTCTTGGGGTCGGAGACCGGCTCGGGCGGCGGCGGCTTGGCGTCCTCCTTGGACTGCTGGCCCTGCTCGCCGGTGACGACCAGGGGATTCACCGGCTGGTTCCACTGTTTACTGTCCGGCGTGATCTTGCCGTCGCCGTTGGTGTCCAGGACCATCGGGCACCAGCCCTGGGATTTGGCCGCGTCATGAGTCTCGTCCCAGACCTTGGTCTTGATCCAGCCCATCACATTGGCGTCGCCGCTGAACCACAGCGTGTCGTCCTTGTCGTTGGTGAACTTCAAATGAAGGTTGCCGAAGCAGACCGGGATCATCGTCGTCTGCCTGGTCTTGGGATCGTAGAGCGCGACATGGCGGCCGAGCTTGCGGCCGTTGGGGTAATAGGCGGCGAATTGGTCGATCTTGCCGTCGCTGCAGAAGGCCGGGTCCTCGCCCTCGCCGAACTCGGTGATTGCGATCCAGACGCGACCCTTGGCGTCCTCGGTCGGGGTGTGGACGGCGAAGGGCACGCCCTTGTCGTCGTCGGGCACGTGGGATTCGGAGATCTTCGCGGTCTTGGGGTCGAGGAAGACCATGTTGTGGCTGATATTGTCCTCGCCATAGACGAGGCCGCCGGCATCGACGTTCGGATCGCGCTTGTCCGACACGGCGACATCATGAACGAAATGGCCGTTGGCCCAGTCCCATTCGGAGATGACGATGTTGCGCTCGACACCCTCAGGCCGCGGCGGCGGGTCGGGCGGCACCTCGCCGGCGGCAATCCGCTTGCTCCAGTCGGCGAACATGCCCAGCGCCCTATCGCGGCCGAGCTTGGCCATCGCGTTCTGCATGTTGGCCGAGAATTCCTTACCGCGGCCGCCGACCGTCGGGTCGCCCGGCTCGCGCGCCATCAGGATGCGCTGCGCCCAGCCCTCGACGCTGTTATTGACCAGCTCGCGGGTCGACTTGTCGCCCAGCTGGTGGCAGGGCGTGCAGTCCTCCTTCATCACCGACAGATAATCCTGCTGGGTCCTGAGCTTGGACGAGATGCCGTTGCCGCTCATGCCCGTCCCGGGAAACTCGCTCTCCTTCGGCGGGCGGATCAGCGCGTACCAGTAATTGGCAGGATAGACTTCCGCGGCCGCCCTGGCGTCAGGCGCGACGGTCGCCGTCAGGTCCTGGCGGTGGCCAGGCGTGTTCTCGACCGGCTGGGAATCGACGAGGCCATAGCCGCGGACCCAGAGCTTGTATTTCGCCTTGGGCAGCTCGGGCAGCACATACTGCCCCTGGTCATTGGTGACCACGATCTTGACGAACCGGGTCGGCAGATCGGTCGTCTCCGCAATCACCCAGACCCCGGCCTCAGGCCCCTTGGCGCTGGCGACCACGCCGCCGATATCGTCGGCGACGATCGGGATATCCGCCGCGATGGCCGGACCGGCGACGGCGGCCGAAACACAAAGGATGGGCAACAGGCAACGCATAGCGGCTCCTCCCCTGATGGCGATCTTCTGTCGCCTGGTGCGGAGCCTACACGGGCCGAGCTGTGACCAAAATCTTTTTATCCACAGATGGACGCAGATGAACGCAGATTATTTCCGCTGCGCGGATTTCGCCGCCGAAGGCGACAATACTCGGATTTCATCTGCGTAAATCTGCGTCCATCTGTGGATACATTCTTCTTTGCTTAGGGGACTTCGGAGAATAGGCTCCCCGGAACGAGCGGATACCGCAGAGCCGAAATTCCCGGGATGGAAACACAAAGGCGCGCACCATGACCGATGTCATCAATCCGATTCTGGAGACCATCGCCGGCACCGAGGGCGCCGAGGCGGAGAACATCCTGCCCGCGCGGCTGATCTCCGCCGACAGCCATGTGACCGAGCCGCCGGGGACCTATGTCGACCGGATCGACCCGGCCTTCCGCGACCGCGCGCCCCATGTGATCACCGAGACTGACGGCGGCGACAGCTTCGTCATCGACGGCATGCCGGGCACGGTGCCGATGGGCATCATCGCCGCCGCCGGCAAGGACCCACGCGAGATCAGGAAGAGCGGCATCAGGTTCGAGGACCTGCACAAGGGCGGCCATGACGGCAAGGCGCGGCTGCTGGACCAGGACCGCGACGGCGTGGCGGCGGAGGTCATCTATCCCTCCGTCGGCATGGTGCTTTGCAACCATCCGGACGCCGACTACAAGCAGGCCGCGATGTGGGCCTATAACCGTTGGCTGGCCGAGGAATTCTGCGCCCCGGCGCCGGACCGGCTGATCGGGCTGGGCCAGACGGCGGTTCGCTCGGTCGAGGAGGCGATCCAGGACTTGGAGAAATTCAAGGAGATGGGCTTCCGCGGCGTGATGATGCCGGGTAACGCGGCGACCGAGTTCGACTACGACGACCCGCGCTTCGATCCGCTCTGGCAGGCCTCGATCCAACTCGAACTGCCGATCAGCTTCCATATCCTGACCAGCCGGGCGGACGGGGCCAACTCGATCGATGCCGCCGGCAAGAGGAGCGGCCCGCGCGGGCCGGTGCAGAACTCAGCCCAGAACCTGATCAAGTCGATCCAGGACCTGGTCGGCGTCTTCATCTGGGGCCGCGTGTTCGAGCGCAATCCGGAGCTGAAAATGGTCTGCGTCGAGGCCGATGCCGGCTGGGCGCCGCACTTCGCCTATCGCATGGACCACGGCTACAAGCGCCACCGCTTCTGGATGAAGATGGGCGACATGGACAAGCTGCCCAGCGAGTTCTTCAAGGAGAATGTTTATCTGACCTTCCAGGACGACTGGGTCGCCTTGAAGATGACCCACCTGATGAACCCGCTGCGCCTGATGTGGGCCAACGACTTCCCGCACTCGGACTCCACCTGGCCTTGGAGCCGGGCGCTGCTGGCCGGTCAGACCCAGCATCTGTCGGAGCAGGAAAAGGCGTGGATCCTGGGCGACAACGCGGCGGAGCTGTATGGGCTGAACTAAGAAAGTTTTTATCCGCAGATTTTCGCAGATGAACGCAGATTAAGATTTTCGCAACGCGGTTTTCAGCCGCCGAAGGCGGTAAAGTCCTGATTTACTCTGCGGAAATCTGCGTTAATCTGTGGATAAATTATCTTGCAAAATCATCCATCCACATACCCGCCCTCAGCCGCCTTATGCGGCAGGGACCAGCCGAAATAGACTTCGACCTCGACGATCCTGCCGTCGCGCACGGTCAGCACTTCGGTATTGCGGAACGGCTTGCCGCGGCTGCTCTGGCCAATATAGGTGGCGACCACCTGATCGCCGTCGCGGATCAGGCGGACGAACTCGTAGCCGGTGATCCACTCGTGGTTCGGCCAGCAGCGGGCGAAATAGGTCTTCCGGTCGATCCGGTTGTCGAGTGGGCTCGAGAAATGGAAATCCTCGGCGATCACCGCCTCGGCGGCGGCACGGTCGCTGTCGGCATAGGCCTGGTAGCAGCGGCGTACGACGGCAATAGGGTCCTGATCCATGGTCAGAGCCTTTCCAGCCGGACGATCAGGGGCTTGGCATCGGCGATCAGGTCGCCCAGCGCCGCCTCCTGAATCCGAGTCAGGCTGTGCAGATAGTCGATCGATTGCCTGTCGGTCCGGCCCGACAGGTCGTGCAGCGCATGCGCCCGCTCCAGCGCCGTGGTTAGGCCGGTATACCAGTGGATGAGGTCGCGCGGCAGCGGCGTGGGCAGGAAACCCACCGTGCCGCCGAGGGCGCGGTAGACCGGCATATAGTCGCGGTCGCCGCGGAAATAATAATGCGACGGCGCCGCGCTGTCCTCCGCGGTCTCGAGGCTTCGCTTCAGCAACACCAGGTAGTTGGCCTCGATATAGTGCGCCAGGGTCTGCATTTCGCCGATCAGCGCGCAGGCGATATTGCGCCGAATGCGCATGCGTGTGCGGTGCTCGTTAATGCCGTTGGCGATAAAGCCCGAAAAGCTGCCGACCAGGCCGCCGGCAATGGCGCCGGACATCTGCAGCCAGGGGAGAGTGTCGAGGAACATCGGCGGCCCGGTAAGTCGTTCGGCCGAGATTGGTATCACGGATCGGCCAGCGTGAGAGATATGTTCTATTATACCGGCTTAATCATGTATGATTATGCTGTCACAGTGACCGTTCCGGCGTGGCCCGGCCAACACAAATCGGCCGTGGGAACGCGCTTCAATCTAGTCCCTTGAATCCGCGCGCGAATTGCGCTCGCCAACAGGAGACAACGATGCATCACGACGATCAGGACCTCATCCGCGCCCGGGCGCACCAGATATGGGAACGCGAGGGCCGCCCCGAAGGCCGCCACCTGGAACATTGGGAGATGGCCTCGGCTGAGCTCGCCACCGAGGCGAAGCCGGCGAAGAAGCCGGCGTCGCTGGCGAAGGCGCGTGCCCAAAAGGCCGCCAAGAAAGCCAAACCTGTCAAGGCCGTCGAGCCGCGCAAGCGCAGCCGCAAGACGGCGGCCGCTGCCTGATCGGGCCGCCTTACCGCTCCACGAACGCCCGTTCGATGACATAATCGCCCGGGACACCGCTCGACGGCGAAATCTCGAACCCCCGTGCATCGAGCAGGGCCGAGGTTTCGGTCAGCATCGAGGGGCTGCCGCAGATCATGGCGCGGTCGGTCGCGGGGTCGAGCCCAGGCAGGCCGATATCGTCGAACAGGCGGCCGCTTTCGATCAGGTCGGTCAGGCGGCCGCGGTTGCGGAAGGGTTCGCGGGTGACGGTCGGGTAATAGATCAGCTGGTTGCGGATATAGTCGCCGAGCAGTTCGTCATTCGGCAGCTTCTCGGTGATCATCTCGCCATAGGCAAGCTCCTTGACGTGCCGGCAGCCGTGCAGGAGCACCACCTTTTCGAACCGCTCGTAGGTTTCGGGATCCTTGATC
>CAZNNJ010000186.1:0-8811 GCA_964574305.1 uncultured Rhodospirillales bacterium
CCCCCGCTTTCGACGTTCAGGTTGAACGCCGTAAAGCCCGAGGAGAGAATAAGCTCGCCGTTGGACGCTACGACCTCTTGGCCGCCGGAAAGGACACGCAGATCCACGACCTTGCCGCCGTCGAGGATCAGGTGGCCGCCGTTAGACACGGTGACGTCGCTGGCGACGCCGCCGCTGAGATCGAGATTGCCGCCGGCGGAGATGGTCACGCCGCTGGCAGTGCCGCCAAGAAGATCGAGGGTGCTGCCGTTCAGAACCGTCGTTCCGATTGCCGCGCCGCCTTTTTCGACGTTAAGGCTGCCGCCACCGGCAACGTCTGTTCCGCTGACTAGCCCCTTCGAAAACACGAACAGAGCGGCGTTGCGCTGCTCGACCGTCGTGTCCTGCATGAGACCGCCCGCTGAGACCTGGACGTCCTCAAAGACGCTCGCGCCTATGGTCTTGGCACCGTTGGAGATCGCGACAATTCCAAATCCCGAGAAGACCGGAGCGCTGAGCACCGTACCCGAAGCAAGGACTTCCTCGCTCCCGGGCTCGACAATCAACTGGTCGACCGACCCCCCTGCCAGAACCAGGATGGCGTCGGTCTCAACCTTAAGAATACTGGCGGAGATGCCGGAAGAGAGAACGAGCCGGGCCTCTGCGCCCACGTCCAGGACACTGCCGGATTTGAGCGTCAGCTCGGTGAACTTGCCGCCTTGGTAGAGAAAATCACCACCGCTCTCGACGGTGACATCGCTTGCAACTGTTCCGAAATCGTCCTGGAAATTGGCGCCGCTTTCGACCACGAGATTGGTGACTGTGCCGTCTAACGTAAGCACATCGCCGCCCTTTGAGAGGACGACCCCGGACACATGGGCGCCTTTCTCTATGGCGACGAATCCGCCGGAGTCGATCGTCGCGTCGAGGAGTGTTCCTCCGCTGGAGACCTGGACATAGCCGCCGCTAACCACCTCGGCGCCGCTTAGCGTGGATTTGGGTAAGACGTAATAGATGTTGCTGATGACGGTGTTCGACGATGCGGTGCGCTTTGGACGACCGCCTGCCGGATTCGCCGATTCTGCTGTCGGGGATCGGCTAAGAGTTGCCCTGCTGCCTTGCGGATTGATGGCTTTGTACGGTTTGCCGGCCGCTGTGGTGAGACGAAGCCGCGTCTTCGCCCGCTCGTTCTCCATTATCCTGTGCTCCCGGCCGTTCTTCTCGATCGGCCTTCGTCCTGCGTTAGGTCCTCGCTTCACCGGGGCGTTGTTGTGTTTTTCTTACGAACCGATGGGAACGTAACCCATATGGCCACAGTGCAAGAATAATTTCCAACGAATTCTATAACATTCGTAGGAATCGTCGTTCCGTTACTTCATAACGCTCATCCCGCCTCCAGCAGCACCACAGAGCCCTGGCCGCCGTCGGCGCAGATCGAGACGATGGCGCGCTTGCCGGTGCCCAGCGCCGCCAGTTCCTTCACCGCCTGGCTCAGAATGCGCGCGCCGGTGGCGCCGAAGGGATGGCCGAGCGCGGTCGAGCCGCCGTTGGGGTTGAGGCGGTCGCGGGGGAAGGCGCCGAAGGCGGGTTCGACGCCGGCCTTGTTGCGGACGAAGCCCTCATCCTCCAGCGCCTTGATATGGAACAGGACCTGGGCGGTGAAGGCCTCGTGGATTTCCCACAGGTCGATATCGGCATAGGTCAGGTCATGGCGCTTCAGCAGGCGTGGAATGGCGAAGGCCGGGGCCATCAACAGGCCTTCGACCCGGTGGTCGACGGCGGCGATCTCGAAGTCGACCAATCGGGCCTTATGGGTGCCGGCGGGCAGCTTCTTGAGGCCCGCCTCGGAGGCGACCCACAGGCTGGCGGCGCCGTCGGTCAGTGGCGAGGAATTGCCGGCGGTAAGCGTGCCCTTGCCGCTGACCCGGTCGAAGGCCGGCGGGAGGCGGCCGAGCCGTTCCAAGGATGTATCCTTGCGCGGGATGGTGTCTTGCTTCGCGTCGCCGACCGGGATCACCAGGTCGTCGAAGAAGCCGCGCTCCCACCCGGCGATCGCACGCTGATGGCCCTGCAGCGCCAGCTCATCCTGCTCCTGCCGGCCGATCTGCCAGTCCTTGGCGGTGATCTCGGTATGCTCGCCCATGGAGAGGCCGGTCGTGCGGTTGGTCACGGTCGGGATATAGATCTGGATGTCCTTGACGTGCAGCTCGCCCAGATGGGCGATCTTCTGGCCGAGCGAGCGCGCGGTCTGGAAGTGCCGCACCCAGTCCGACAGCGGCTGGCCGAGGCCCAGCTGGATGCGGCTCATGCTCTCAACCCCGCCGACGAGCGCCAGGTTGCGGGCCTTGCCGTCGATCATGCCGGCGGCCTCGATCGCCCCGATCATGCTGGTGGAGCAGGCCATGATGGTGGAGAAGGCCGGGATCGTCGCCGGCGCCCCGGCATCCATCAGCACCTCGCGGGCGATGTTGCTCCAGGTCAGGTTGGGCACCACCGCGCCCCAGGCGGCGAAGTCGGGCGTTGCGATATCCATCATGTGCCGCACCACCGGCACCGAAAGCTGGATGGCATCATGCGCGGCCAGCGCCCCGTCGACCTTGGCGAACGGTGTGCGCGCCCCGGCGGCGAACCAGACTTCGGTCATGATGGTGTCTCCCCGTTTGTTGCTGGATTGGGTTTAGCAAGAGCTGGTAGGAAGGCTGTAGTCTGGAATGATCACATTGCGGCATGACCTCGCCCCAGCGGGGAGAGGTCGGCGCGGAGCGCCGGGTGAGGGGGTGCTGCCGTTAGGTCAGAGCCAGTAAGAAGGCTCGCTCCGCTCGCCGCCCCCTCACCCGGATCGCTAGGCGATCCGACCTCTCCCCGTTGGGGCGAGGTCATGAAAGCGGCGGCTTCAGTCCCCGAATACCGCTCCTCGGCCGGTCAGGAATTTCCGCTCCGCCGCCCAGCGCTGCTTGCTGAGGGTCAGCTTGCTCAGGGTTTCGTCGCTCATGCCGTCCTTATACAGGGTGGCGGCGCGGCACGACGAGTTTCATGCTAGTGACCTGCACGGTGTCGCCGTCCTGGTTCCTGGTCTCGCTTTTCATCACCACCATGCCGCGGTCGGGCTTGGACTTGGACGGGGTGATTTCGATCACCTCGCCCTCGACATGCAGCACGTCGCCGGGCCGGGTCGGGCGCGGCCAGGCGATCTCGCCGCCCCCGCCGATGATCCCCCAGGCCAAGGGCGCGCCACCCTCGACCAGCAGCCGCATCGTCATCGCCGCCGTGTGCCAGCCGCTGGCGGCCAGCCCGCCGAACAGGGTCTTAGCCGCGGCCGCGTCGTCCAGATGGAAGGGCTGCGGGTCATAGCGGCCCGCAAACGCCTTGATCTCGGCCTCGGTAACGGTCAGCGTTCCGGTGGTGAAACGCTGACCCACCGACAGGTCCTCCAGATAGAGCTTGTCAATCGCGGAGCTGGCCATCTCAGGCCGCCACGGCGGGGGCCACCTTGTAACGGGCGGCGGCGTGGTCGCGGCTGAGGTTGGGGGCGAGCTTCAGCCGGGCTGCCTCCAGCGCCTGGAAGTCGGCGGCGTCGGGCAGCGCCGGGATGGTGACCAGCTCGCCCTGGTCGAAGCCGGCCAGCGCCGCGTCGACCATCTCATCGACGTCCATCACCATTTCCGCGGGAAGCTCGTCGATATTCTTGCCGGAACGCTCCCAGATTTCGGTGCGGGTGGCGCCAGGCAGCACGGCCTGGACCCGCACGCCGTCCTTGCCAAGCTCGTTATGGAGGCTCTGGCTCAAGGTCAGCACGAAGGACTTGGTGGCCGGGTAGACGCCGGGGAACAGCTCGGGCGCCAGGCCCAGGACGGAGCCGACATTGAGGATCGCGCCGCTCTTGCGGGCCGCGAAGGCATGCGCCGCCGCGGTGGCGAGGCGGGCGACCGCCAGAACGTTCAGCTGGACGATCTTCTCGACGCCGTCCACGTCGGCCGCGGCCAGCGGGCCATTGCCGCCGATGCCGGCATTATTGAGGAACAGGGTGATCGAGGCATCGTCGCGGAGCCGCTGTTCGACCTTGAGCAGGTCTGCCTTGTCGGTAAGGTCGGCCTGCAGCACCTCGGCCTTCACGCCGGCCTCGGCCGAGAGTTTGGCAGCAAGCGAAACCAGCCGGTCCTTGTCGCGGGCAACCAGGATCAGGTCATAGCCGCGATGGGCCAGCCTGTCGGCATAGACCTTGCCGATACCGGCTGACGCGCCGGTAACGAGTGCAGTGCCGAGCTTGTGCGAATTGCTCATGGAAATCTCCAGGAAAGGGCGTCACCAGCTAGTGACTTGCATGATGATAGTCACTGCCCTATATCATTTCAATGCAGCACATCGATTTTTCCGAAATGGACTGTCCGATCGCTCGCGCCTGGGGGCGCGTCGGCGAATGGTGGAACATCCTGATCCTGCGCGACGCCTTCCATGGCCTCACGCGTTTCGACCAATTCCAGCGCAGCCTGCCGATCGCGCCCAATATGCTGACAAAGCGATTGAACGGTCTTGTCGAATCCGGATTGCTCGAGCGCCGGCTCTACAGCGAGCGCCCGCCGCGCCATGAGTATGTGCTGACCGAGCGGGCCAAGGATTTCCGCCCGGTGCTGATCGCGATGATGGCCTGGGGCAACCGGCATTTCGCCACAGAGGGCGTGCAGAGCGTGCTGATCGACACCGAGACCGGCACCGAGGCCGACCCCATCGTCGTGGACCGCGAGACGCTGCTGCCGGTGAGCGATGCGCGTTTCGCCTTTGCCGCCGGGCCCGCCGCCAGCGAGGCGGTCAGGAAGCGGATGGGCTATGTCGAGCACAAGAGGAAGAAGGCAGATGGATAGACCTACGGCCGTCGTCGTCGGTGTCGGGGCGGAGCAGGGGATCGGCGGCGCCGTTTGCCGTCGTTTCGCCGCCGAGGGATACCATGTGCTGGTCGCCGGGCGGACCCAGTCCAAGATCGATCGGGTGGCACAGACCATCCGCGATCGCGGCGGCAGCGCCGAGGCGGCGCTGACAGACGCCACCGACGAGGCGCAGGTTGCCGGCCTGTTCGACCGCGCGATGAATCCAGGACCGGGCTTCGCGCCGGCCGACCTCGTTGTCTTCAATGCAGGGAACAACCGCCGGATCGATTTCCGCGAAGTCGAGGTGTCGGCGTTCGAGGCGCTGTGGCGCGTCGGCTGCTTCGCCGGTTTCCTGGTCGGGCGCGAGGCAGCCCGACGGCTCGTTCCGCTCGGCCGCGGCACGGTGATCTTCACCGGCGCGTCGGCCAGCCTGCGCGGCAAGCCCGGCTATGCCCAGTTCGCTGCGGCCAAGGCTGGCTTGCGCATGGTCGCGCAGGCAATGGCGCGCGAGTTCGGTCCGCAGGGCATCCATGTCGCCCATGTGATCATCGATGGCGGAGTCGATGGCGAAAGGCTGCGCAGCGCGGTGCCCGACATCGCGAAGCTGCGCGGTGAGGACGGGCTGCTGGGCGTCGATCCGATCGCCGATACCTACTGGCAGCTCCACCGCCAGCACCCCTCCGCCTGGGCGCACGAGATCGATCTCAGGCCCTGCAAGGAGCCGTTCTGAACAGTCTCGGGTAGCTGGGTTATCCAGTCGGGGATCGGATATGCGGTGTTCCGCGGCCGGATTCAAAGGGCTGGGCCGTCGGCGCGGCTCGGATATGCTATAACAAAGGAATTGGCGATTGACCGGTTTCGCCCGAACCGGTCAAATCAAAACCGGCGAAGTTTGCTGCGTACGGGTTCGATTGTGACGTTCGCGCTTGGAGAACTGGCATCGGCCATTTCGGCGCCCCGCAACCGGTTGATCAGAACGACCGATCTTGGTGAGTGGGACGCCAGAACGCGCGAGACTTTACAGACGTCTTTCCAGTTCGAGGTTGCGAAAGGCGACCGGTTCGCCGGCGAGATCCATCGTCTCGACTTCGGCTCGTTCGCTCTCGGCCGCCGCCGCTTTGGCGCCGAGACGCTGGCGCAATCCGAGCCGGTACCCGACGACAGCTTTACGGTCGTTCTTCCGTTCGGCGGCCGGTGCACGGCAATGCTGGGGGCGCATCCGGTGGACCTCGCCGCCGGTCTGGGATCGATGGCAAGCTCCAAACTGTCATTCTGGAGTCATGCCTCCGCCGATTTCGATCACGCTTTCCTGCAGGTCGGCCGCGCCCAGATCGAGCGGGTCTGCGCCACCCTGTTGGGGCGTGACCTCGCTCAGCCGCTCGACTTCGCCTTCGGTTTGTCCTCGGCGTCGCCCGCGCATGGGCGCTTCATCCAGGCCATGACCATGGCCGCGTCGCTGGCGGACGGACCGGGCAAATTTCCTCTGCTGGTTGCCAACCTGGAGCAGCTGGTCATAGGGATGCTGCTTCTGGCGCAGCCGAACAACTACACCGACGCCCTCGCCAATCCCCATGCCTGGGTGCCGGCCGCCTCGGTGCGGCGCGCGATGGAGTATATGGAAGCCCATCTCGACGAGCCTTTGACCGTAACGGAAATCGCGCGCCACGCAGGCGTTGGGCTTCGCAGCCTGCAGGCGGCTTTTCGCGGCCATTTCGGGACCACGCCCAGCATGTGGCTGCGCGACAAGCGGCTCGACCGGGCCCACGAGACACTGGTTACGGCCGTGCCGGGCAGCACGAGCGTCACCCGCGTCGCCCTGGAATGGGGCTTTGTCCATCTGGGGGAGTTCGCCGCCTATTATCGGCGGCGTTTTGGGGTCAACCCGTCGGATACACTTGCAAAGCGGATTTAGCGTTTTCCTGGGCGCGATTCGCATTTCCGATAGCGATTTTCGCACCGCCGCTTGAGCGTGCGCCGGCATTTCCCCTATCCGAAAACAGTCGCCTCTAACCTTGCGGAGTCCTATGCATGTACACCACCGGTCACGCTGACTCACCGTTCGACCTGGGCTCGGATATTCTGGAGACACCTCAACCGCAAGCCGGGGAGTACGCTCCACATGAGGGGGAAATTCCCGTCGAGCCGCAAGACATTGGGGCTGGGCAAGTTCAGCCCGAGGCCGATCAGCTCAAGATATTCAACGATCTGTTACACACTGTCTGCGCCAAGCTGGTGTTGAAGATCAGGGAGTTGGACCTTGCCACCGGCGATCTGCGAAACCTAATCAAAGTCAGCGCCATCCCCGCGATATTCGTTGATGAGGTCCTGCGTGTACGCGACTTCACGCCGGCCATGAAAAAGATTTACCCTTTTTCAGTGCAGGATATCGGCCGCTCCCTGCTCGAACTCGCCGGCAGCTTGAACTATGGCGGCCTCGAGGACGATTTTCGGCTTCTTGCGGAGACGGGCGAAACCGTTGAGCGATACGTGGAGGGCCGGGACGGCAAAGTGCATTATTCGGTGCGCATCATGCCGAATTTCTGCCGGGACAACTCGATCGGAGGGGCAACCCTGACGTTCAGCGAAATAATGACGCCCCATAACGGGCGGGCCTGATCGGCGGGCGGGCTCGTGTCCTAAAGCCGCACCAGCATCTTGCCGCTGTTGCCGCCTGAGAACAGGTCCAGAAAGGCGCGGCCAGGGCCATGATCGTTCCTGTCCGGTTTGGGAGGGCGAAGATAGCCGTGCTCCGTGGCGGCGCCATGGCGGACAGTGCTTGACTAACTCATAACTATTTAGTTATGAGTATGACATGCAGACCGCACCCGACATCGTTTTCAAGGCCCTGAGCGACCCCACACGCCGCGCGATCTTCGAGCGGCTGAGCCAAGGCGGGGAGCAGACGGTGCATGTGCTGACCGGCCAGGCCGGCATCTCGCAGCCGGCGGTGTCGAAGCATCTGGGGGTGCTGAAATCGGCCGGGCTGGTCCGCGACAGGCGGGCAGGGCGGGAGACGCATTACAGCGCCGAGCCCGCGGGCTTGGCGCCGCTCTTCGACTGGATCGGCTTCTACAGCACCTTCTGGCAGCGGAAATTCGACCGGCTGGAGGATCTCCTGAACCGGATGGATCAATAACCGCGCACGAACAGGGCATATCGATGCTGGCAGTGAACAAATATCCGCGGGACTATGTCGACGCCGCCCGCGCCAGGGTGGAGGCGCAGATCGCGTCCTATCGGGTGCTGGCCGCGGACGTGAATGACGCGGCGGTCCTGGCGGATTTCGAGCTGCGGTTCTTCAGCCACATGCTGCTGGCGCTGGAGAGCCATTTCATCCACCGGACGCGCGCACTCGAGGGCAAGGACGGCAATGCGCTGAACGAGGTGCGGATGTTGTGCGGCGGCGTCATGCTGAATGACGGCGTGCTCGCGGCGGACAAGACGATCAAATACAGCCCCGAGAAATCGGTCACGAAACTCAGGATCGGTGACCGGATCGTGCTCGACGCCGATAGTTTCGCCGCG
Organism: uncultured Rhodospirillales bacterium; assembly: GCA_964574305.1. GTDB lineage: Bacteria > Pseudomonadota > Alphaproteobacteria > BOG-932 > Roseiterribacteraceae > BOG-932. Next base: position 8,367 of record CAZNNJ010000186.1, read on the forward strand.
CTGGCCGGCGCCTTTTTCACCCAGATCGACGCGAGGTTTGCCTGATGTCCGACGAAACCAGATCGGTCGTGGTCGAGCGGACGATGGCGCATCCGCCGGAGAAGATCTGGCGGGCGCTGACCCAGGGCCCGCTGACCGAGGACGGGCTGATGGGGAAGGATTTCCGGCCGGTCGTCGGCCACCGTTTCAACTTCCAGCCCGCGCCCACCCGGAATTGGAAGGGGGTGCTGAAGTCGCGGTCCAGCGGGGCATAGATCGGCCGCTGCTCGCCGGTCTGCCGGTCGGGCACGAACAGCACTGTCCGGCCCATGACCCGGCGGACGAACGCGACTCGGCGGCCGGCGTGCCGCGCCTGCGCGGCGAGCGCGCCGCCGAAGCCGCCGGCCAGGACCTCGGTGTCGCCGGTGTCGAGGTGGCGCACCTTGATCGCGTAGTTCGCGTGGTT
>CAZNNJ010000187.1:0-596 GCA_964574305.1 uncultured Rhodospirillales bacterium
ATCGTCGATCACGGTCACGCCGCCGGAGACGCCGGTCTTGGTGAAGCGGCGCTTGACCCCCTGGAAGCGGGCCAGCGCGGCGCGGATCGCGTCGTCCTCGATCCGCATCTCGTTGGCGACGGCGATCGCGGCGCAGGCGTTCTGCACGTTGTGCCGGCCCAGCATCGACAGGTGGATGCGCGCAATCGTGCGCGAATCGCCCAGCCGCGCATTGACCTCGATATCGAAGATCGAGCCGTCAGGCCCGGTCTCGACATTGACGGCGCGGATATCGGCCTGGGGCGAGAAGCCATAGGTGATGATGCGCCGGTCGGCGACACGCGGAATCATCGCCTGCACCTCGGGATGGTCGATGCAGAGCGCGGCGAAGCCGTAGAAAGGAATGTTCTGGACGAAGCTGTCGAACGCCGTCTTCACCCCGTCGAAGGTGCCGAAATGGTCCAGATGTTCGGGGTCGATATTGGTGACGATGCCGATGGTGGCCGGCAGCTTCACGAAGGTGCCGTCCCTTTCGTCCGCCCCGACCACCATCCAGTCCCCCGCGCCCACCCAAACCGGGCCGCAATCCGGCGCGCCGGCCGACAAGGCGCAGCCAA
>CAZNNJ010000187.1:606-8790 GCA_964574305.1 uncultured Rhodospirillales bacterium
CCATAAGCGTTGATGATGCCGCCATTGATCACGGTCGGGTCATAGCCGGCGCCTTCCAGCACCGCGGCGACCAACGAGGTGGTGGTGGTCTTGCCGTGGGTGCCGGCGACCGCGACCGACCATTTCAGCCGCATCAGCTCGCCCAGCATCTCCGCCCGGCGCACCACCGGCAGCAGCATGGCGCGGGCGGCCGACAGCTCGGGATTGTCCGCCTTGATCGCGGAGGAGACGACGACCACGGCGGACTCGCCGATATTCTCCGCCGCATGGCCGATGGCGACCGGGATGCCCAGCGCGCGCAGCCGCTTCACATTGGCGCTGTCGGCGACGTCCGAGCCCTGGACCGAATAGCCCAGATTATGCAGCACCTCGGCGATCCCGCTCATGCCGATGCCACCGATGCCGACGAAGTGAATCGTCCCGATGGAGAGTGGGAGGGCCCTCATACCGCGATATCCTTGAGCGACGTATTGACTGCCGGCTGCCCGAGGCGGACGCCGGTCTGCGAGATGACGAGTTCTGCGAAGCTGTCCGCCGCCGCTGGGCGGCCTTCCTGGCGGGCGGCCTCGGCGGCGCGCGACAGCGAATCCGGATGGGCGGCCAGGCCGGCGATGCGATCGGCCAGCAGCTTCGGCGTCAGGATGCGCTGTCCGACCACCCAGGCGCCGCCGCTCTGGGCATAGGCCTCGGCGTTGCTGGTCTGATGGTCGTCCATCGCGAACGGGTAGGGCACCAGGATCGCCGGCCGCCCGGCGACGCCGAGCTCGGCCACGGTCGAGGCGCCGGAGCGGGTGATGGCGAGGTGGCAGGCCGAGAGCCGCGCAGGCACATCGTTGAAGAAGGTCGACAGCTCCGCGTCGATGCCGGCGGCCTTATATTCGGCCGTCACCGATTCGATATCCTCGGGCCGGCACTGCTGGACGATCCTGAGGCGGGCCCTGAGCTCGGGTGGCAGCAGCGCCATCGCCGGCGGCACGATCTCGCTGAAGATACGGGCGCCCTGGCTGCCGCCGGTGACCAGGATCTGGAACGGGCCGTTGGCGGTGGGCTCGGCATAGGACACGTCGCGCACCGCCAGGATGCCGGGGCGCACGGGGTTGCCGGTCAACACCGTGTGCGCCGCCACCGGCATGTACTTCACCTTGGCGAAGGAGGTGGCGATGGCCTGGGCGCGCGGGGCCAGCCGCCGGTTGGCGCGGCCGAGCAGCGCGTTCTGCTCGTGCAGCACGATCGGGATCCGGGCCAGCGAGGCGGCGAAGACGGTCGGGATCGAGGGATAGCCGCCGAAGCCGACGACCGCGGAGGGGGCCAGCCCCTTCAGCAGTTTCCGTGCTTCCAAGGCGCCCAGCCCCATCTCCATCACCGCGCGGACGCGGTCGAGCGCGTAGCGCGGAAGGCGGCTGGAGCGAATGCGATGGACCTCGATCCCCGGCAGCGACTCGCCGAAGGCCTGGCCGCGCCCGTCGGTCAGCAACGCGACGCGGATGCCGCGCGCGATCAGCGCCTTGGCCAGCGCCTCGGCCGGGAACATCTGGCCGCCGCCGGCGGCGAGGACGACGAGGGGCGCGGTCATCTGACGTCGCTCCCCGGATAGCGGACGCGGGTCAGCGCCAGCGCCATGCCGGTGCCCAGCCCCAGCGCCAGCAGCGACGACCCGCCATAGGAGATGAAGGGCAGCGTCATGCCCTTGGCCGGCAGCAGATGCAGCGACGAGCCCATATGGACCAGCGCCTGCAGCCCGAACTGGGTGAACAGCCCGCCCACCGCCAGCACCACGAACAGGTCGTTGTCCTTGAGCGCGCGGGAAAAGCCGCGCAGCACGATGAAGCCGAACAGGGCGACGATGAACAAGGTGGCGGCCAGGCCCAGCTCTTCCCCGGCGACGGCGAAGATGAAATCGGCATGGGCGTCGGGCAACGACAGCTTGACCGTGCCCTGGCCCGGGCCGGTGCCGGTCAGCCCGCCATGGACGAACGCCTCCAGCGACCGGTCGACCTGATAGGTGTCGCCCGAGGCCGGGTCCAGGAACCGGTCAACGCGGCTGGCGATATGCGGGAACATGTAATAGGCGCCGACCAGACCGCCGACGCCCATCACCGCCAGCGCCAGCACGAAGACGATCGGCAGGCCGGCCAGGAAGAACTCGGCGAACCAGATCGCGGTGCAGACGAAGGTCATGCCGAAGTCAGGCTGCAGCATCAGCACGCCCACCACCGCGGCATAGGCGGCGATCGCTAGGAAATAGCCGGGGAAGAACTGGCCGTCGGCGCGGGCGGCATGCTGGCGGGCGAACAGCCAGGCACTGACCACGGCGAAGGCGGGCTTCAGGAATTCCGACGGCTGCAGCGACAGCGGGCCGACCGCGATCCAGCGCGTCGCCCCCTTGATCTCGCTGCCGGCGACCAGGGTCAGCGCGGTCAGCAGATAGAAGATGGCGAAGCTCGCGAAGGACAGCCGCCGCACGCTGCGCGGCGACAGCAGGGAGACGCCGACCAGGAGGATCAGGGTCGGCACCAGCATGATCCCTTGATGGATCACGAAATAGAAGGTCGGCGCATGGATGCGCTCGGCCACGGACGGGCTCGCCGCCGTGACCAGCAGGGCGCCGACGCCGATCAGCACGGCGAGTGCAACCAGGGTCCAGCGGTCGACGGTCCACCACCAGCGGCCGAGGACCGAATGATCGGTGCGGGCGAAGGCCATGCTCATGCCGTCACTCCAGGCAACGCTTCGACGGCGGCGACGAAGAAGCGGCCGCGCACCTCGAAATTCGGGAACTGGTCGAACGACGCGCAGGCGGGCGAGAGCAGCACCACGCCACCCTTGCCATCGGCCTGCGCCATCGCGCTGGCGGCCTCAACCGCCTTGTCGATCGTGCCGGTGATGGTCGTGGGCGTCCTGCCCTTTAGCCACTGGGCGAAATCCTCCGCCGCCTCGCCGACCAGGAACGTGTGAACGACGCGCGACATGAAGGGCTCCAGGCCGGTCAGCCCGCCTTCCTTGGCCCGGCCACCGGCGATCCAGTAGATGCGGTCATAGCTCGACAGCGCCTTCTCGGCGGCGTCGACATTGGTCGCCTTGCTGTCGTCGACGAAGGTAACCTTGCCGATGGTGCGGACCAGCTGCTGGCGGTGCGCCAGGCCGGGGAAGCTCTTCAGCGCCGCCGCGATCACCGGCTTCTCGACGCCGCAGACGCGGGCCACGGCCCAGGCAGCCGCGGCGTTCTGCCAGTTATGGGCGCCGGGCAGGCGCTGGATGGTCTTGAGGTCGATCTCTCGGGAGGCTTGGTCGTCCAGGTCGTCGATCAGCCAGCCGCCGACGACAGAGACGCCGCCGGCGGTCTCGACGCCGACCGAGATCGGGATCAGGCAGGGATGGCCTTGGGCGGCCAGCCGCTCGGCCATGTCGCGGGTCGGGTCGGTGTCGATGCCGATGATCGCGGCCTGCGGCCCGCTCTGGCCGGCGAAGATGCGCTCCTTGGCGGCGATATAGCCGTCCATCCCGCCGTGGCGGTCGAGATGGTCGGGCGTGATGTTGAGCAGCACCGCGGCGTCGAACACGGTTTCGTCCAGCAGGTCGAGCTGATAGCTCGACATCTCCAGCACATAGCCGCCATCCGGGCCCAGTGAGGGGAAGGTCAGCACCGGCGTGCCCAGATTGCCTCCAACCGCGATCGGCAGACCGGCCTCGGCGAGGATATGGCCGATCAGCGAGGTGGTGGTCGATTTGCCGTTCGTGCCGGTGATGCCGATATAGCGGGCCTCGGGTTCGGCCCTATAGAGCAGCTCGATATCGCCGACGATCGGGCAGCCAGCCTCCCGCGCACGCTTGGTCACCGGATGCGGCTCGGGGAAATGGAGCGGGATGCCGGGGGCCTGGACCAGGAACTGCATTGCGCCGAGATCGGCCTGATTGAGGTCGACCAGAGGCACGCCGCGCTTGGCCGCGCTGTCGCGGGTGGCTTCGCTGTCGTCCCAGGCGGCGACCGCGACATCGCTGGCTTTCAGCGCATCGACCGTCGCCATTCCCGACTTGCCGAGCCCCAGCACCGCGACGGGCGGGCCGTCGGCGAGGAAGCTGAAATCGAGGCTGGGGGCGGCGTTCTGTGCGGTCATCTGAGTTTGAGGCTCGATAGTCCGACCAGCGCAAGGATGGCGGCGATGATCCAGAAGCGGATGACCACGGTGGGTTCGGCCCAGCCCTTCTTCTCGAAGTGATGGTGCAGCGGCGCCATGCGGAAGACGCGCTTGCCGGTGGTCTTGAAGGAGACGACCTGGACGATCACCGACACGGTTTCCAGCACGAACAGCCCGCCGATGATGGCGAGCACGATTTCATGCTTGGTGACGACGGCGACGGAGCCCAAGGCGGCGCCGACCGACAGCGACCCGGTATCGCCCATGAACACCATCGCCGGCGGGGCGTTGAACCACAGGAAACCCAGGCTGGCGCCGACCAGCGCGCCGCAGAACACCAACAGCTCGCCGGTGCCGGCGACATGGTGGAGCTGGAGATAGTTCGAGAAGATGACGTTGCCGACCAGATAGGCGATCAGGCCGAAGCAGGCGACCGCGATCATCACCGGGACGATGGCCAGCCCGTCAAGCCCGTCGGTCAGGTTCACCGCGTTCGATGCGCCGACGATGACGAAAATCGAGAAGAGCGGGAAGAACCAGCCCAGATTGATCAGCGCGTCCTTGAGGAACGGCAGGGCAAGCTGGGTCGACAGCGGCTCGCGCGTCACATAGGCGATCAGCACTGCCGCGATCGCGGCGATGATTATCTGCCCGGCCAGCTTAGCCCTTCCGGGCAGCCCCTTGGTGTTTCGCTTGGTCAGCTTGAGGTAATCGTCGCCGAACCCGACTGCGCCGAAGCCAACCGTGACCAGCAGCACGATCCAGGTATAGGCGTTGTGCAGATCGACCCACAGCAGGGTCGACAGGATCACTGCCAGCAGGATCATCACTCCGCCCATCGTCGGCGTGCCCTGCTTCTTCAGATGCGTCTCGGGGCCGTCGGTGCGGATCGGCTGGCCGGCGCCCTGCTTCGACTTCAGCCAGCGGATGATCGACGGGCCGAAGATGAAGCAGAACAGCAGCGCGGTCATGATCGCGCCGCCGGTGCGGAACGTCTGATAGCGCAGCAGGTTGGCCAGGACATATTTGTCCGCGAACGGCCGGGCGAGGTCATACAGCACGGCGTGTCTCCGATTGGTCCTGATTGCGGGCGCGCAGCGCGGCGACGACCACGCCCATCTGCGAGCCGGCCGACCCCTTCACCAGAACAATGTCGTGGGTACGAGCCGCGCCGGCGACCAGGGGCGCCAGCGCAGCGGAATTCTCGGCATGCTCACCGCGAATCGCGGCGGGCAGCACATCATGGAGATGCCGCATCAGAGGGCCGGCGGTAAAGACCTGGTCCACCCTGGCGGCGATCAGCGCCTCGGCCAGCCCGGCATGTTCCGCGGGTCCGTTCGCACCCAACTCCAGCATGTCGCCCAGCACCGCCAGCCGGCGGCCACCCGCCCCCGGCACGGTCATGCCCAGCACGGTCAGGGCGGCGCGGGTCGCGGCCGGGCTGGCATTGTAGGTCTCGTCGACGATGCGGAAGCTGCCGCCGGAAACGGTCACATCGATGGCGACGCCGCGCCCCTTGACCGGGGTCAGCCGCTCCAGAGCCGTCACGCCGGCATCGATATCGCCGCCGGCCGCGGCGACGGCCAGCAGCACGGCCAGCGCGTTTTGCACCTGATGCCGGCCCGGCAAGGGCAGTCGGAAGCCCACGTCGCGCCCTAGGAGGTGGGCGCGCACGACCGAGCCGGACTGCTCGAGATCGGCGGAGATCAGCCGGCCCTCAGCCCCCGAAGCTTCGCCGAAACCCCAGATCCGGCCGATGCCGCGCGCCTTCGCGGCGGCGGCCAGACGGGCGAAATGCGGATTGTCGCGGTTGAGGATCGCGACGCCGTCGGCATCGAGGCCGGCGAAGATCTCAGCCTTGGCGTCGGCAAGGGCCTCGACATTGGGGAAATATTCCAGATGCACGGCCTCGACATTGGTGATCACCGCCACGTGTGGGCGCAGCATCGCCGACAGTGGCGCGATCTCGCCGGCATGGTTCATGCCGATCTCGAACACGCCGAATTCGGCGCTCGCCGGCATGCGCGCCAGCGACAGCGGCATGCCGATCTGGTTGTTGAGGTTGCCGGTGCTGGCATGGGTGCTGCCCTGGGCGCCTAGCAGCGTCGCCAGTGCCTCCTTGGTCCCCGTCTTGCCGACCGATCCGGTGACGGCGACGATCCTGGCGTGGCTTCGGGCGCGGGCGGCGACGGCCAGCGCCTCGAGCCCGGCCATCGTGTCCGGTACGGCCAGCAGGCGCGCCGGGTCGGCACCGGAAATCGGCCGGTCGACCATCGCCGCGGCGGCGCCGCTCGACAGGGCGGCGGTCACGAAATCGTGCCCGTCGAAACGCGGGCCCTTCAGCGCGACGAACAGGTCGTTGGCGGCAACGGCCCCCGTGTCGATCGATACGCCGGAGGCTTTCCAGGCCGCGCCCGGGACCAGCTTGGCGCCGGTCGCTATTGCGGCCTCCGATGCTGTCCAGATCGCGGTCATCGCATGACCTCCGCCACGGCGGCGCGGACGACGTCGGCGTCGTCGAACGGGCGCACCGTCTTGCCTACGATCTGGCCCTGCTCATGGCCCTTGCCGGCGACGACGAAGATATCCCCGGCCTTGAGCTCGCGGATGCCGGCAGCGATGGCCTCGGCACGGTCGCCGATCTCGACCGCGCCCGGCGCGCCGGCCATCACGGCGGCGCGGATCAAGGCCGGGTCCTCGGTGCGCGGATTGTCGTCGGTGACGATGACGCGGTCGGCCAGCCGGATCGCGATCTCGCCCATGATCGGGCGCTTGCCGGGATCGCGGTCCCCGCCGCAGCCGAAGGCGACGATCAGGCGGCCCGCCGTGTGGGGACGCAGCGCCTCCAGCACCGCGACAAGCGCGTCGGGCTTATGGGCGTAGTCGACATAGACCGAGGCGCCGTTGCCGAGGGTCGAGACCCGCTCCAGCCGCCCGCGCACGCCGGTCAGTTTCGTGAGCCCGGCGGCGAAGCGTGCGGGATCGACCTTAGTGAGGTCTTCGGTCTCGCTGGCGATCACCATGCCCAGCGCGCAGAGCGCGTTCATCAGCTGAAAGGCACCGGCAAGCGGGAAATCGACGGCGAATTCGGCGCCGAACAGGCTCAACCTGACGCTCTGCCCGGTCGGGGTGGGCATGCGGTCGAGGATCTTGAGCTCGCGGCCCCGCCGGCCATAGGACAGGACTGGATGGCCAGTAGCCACGGCGGCGGCGCGCAGCCGGTCGAACTCGGGGATGTCGGCGTTCAGCACCGCGGCACACCCGGTGGGGAGCACTTCGGAGAACAGACGGAGCTTCGCCGCGAAGTAGGCTTCGGTCGTTGGGTGATAGTCCAGATGATCGCGGCCGAAGCTGGTAAAGCCGGCGGCCGTGAGGCGCACGCCGTCCAGCCGGTACTGGTCGAGGCCGTGCGAGGAGGCCTCCATCGCCGCGCGGCTGACACCGGCCTTGGCCAGCGCCGCCAGATCGGCATGCAGCTCGACCGGATCGGCGGTGGTCAGCGTGCCGTAGCGGGTAAGGGGCGCGGATTCGATGCCCAGCGTGCCGAGGCTCGCGGCGTTGATGCCGAGCGCCATCCAGAGCTGCCGGGCGAAGCTGACGGTCGAGCTCTTGCCGCTGGTGCCGGTCACGGCGACCACGGTCTCGGGCTGCGCGCCGTAGAAGGCGGCCGCCATCTGGGCGAACAGCCTGCGCGGCAGCGGGTCCTCGATCACCGGCAGGCCGGTCTTGTCCTTCGTGCCCGGCGGCGCGATCACCCCGGCGGCGCCGCGCTTGGCGGCCTCGGGGATGAAGTCGACGCCGGACACTTTCCCGCCGGGCAGGGCGGCGAACAGGAAGCCGGGCTGGACTGCGCGTGAATCCGCCGTGATCCCCGTGATCTCGATCGTCTCGAGACCGGGGAAATTAGGGCCGCGACGCGCGAGGTGGGGAAGCGTGCGGTTCATCAGGTCAATTAGGCGCAATGCGGCGGCCGGGCGGGTTGACGTTCGCGAAAACGAGCAGGATGCGCCGGCCCTCTCCATTGACCGCGGGCGACGGGGGCGCTTGC
>CAZNNJ010000188.1:0-7224 GCA_964574305.1 uncultured Rhodospirillales bacterium
GGGCCGGGGGTCAGGCCACAGCGCGAGACCCAGGTGCCGAGCCGGGTCGGCCGGGGCGCGCGTGAGGCCAGAGCCGTGCCGTTGGGGTTGAGGAAGCAGTCGAGGAACGGCAGCGCCACCGACACCGCCGCGCCGGCCAGCAGGCCGCGCATGAAGCCGCGCCGGTTGGGCGCCAGGTCAGCCAGTCTTTGTGTCACGTTCATGGTGCGGCTCCCTGTAGAGCTTGTTGGGGCAGAGAGGCTTGCCGGGTCGGGCGGCTTTCGGGGTCGGGCGCGATCACCCGGAAGAAGACGTCGCTGGTCGCGATCCGCCGCATCAGCGGCCGGAACCTGTAGCCGTCGGCGGCGAAGTCCTTGGCCAAGTCGGCGCGCAGCCATTCGGTCTCGCTCTTGGTCGGCTGGCGGCCGATGGCATAGGCGTAGAGGCGGTTGACCAGGCAGGCGGCGGTGGCCGGATGATCGTGGATCGCCTTGCCCAGCCCCTCGGCGCTGTCGAACTTCACGCCGTCGATCTCGCCCGAGGCATCGATCGGCGAGCCGTTCTCGCCGGCGCGATAGGTGCCGACGGCGTCGAAGTTCTCCATCGCCAGGCCGATCGGATCCATCATCTTGTGGCAGCCGGTGCAGGTCGCCTGGGTGCGGTGGGCCTCCAGGCGCTGGCGGACCGTCTTGTAGGCCGGGTTCTTGGTGTCCTGGACGACATTGAAATTCACGTTGCCCGGCGGGTCGGGCACCTTCTGGCACAGGATGGTCTCGCGCAGCGCCTTGCCGCGCAGGGTGGGCGAGGTGCGGCCGGGGTGGGAATGCAGCGCCAGGAAGCTGACCTGCATCAGGATGCCGGAGCGCGGATCGCCGGCCGGAAAGCTGTAGGGCTGCCAGCCGTCGGGCATGGCGCCCGGCGCATCCTTGGGCACGGGAATGCCGTAGACCGCGCCCAGCTGGCGCGACATGAAGGTGTCGCGGGTGGTGAACAGGTCGCGATAGTCCCCGTCCTTCGCCAGCAGATGGCTGGTGACGGTGCGCAAGGTCTGCTCCTGCGCGTCGGTCCCAGGCCCAACGTTTTATTTGGTTGAGACGTTGGGGTCCTGTGACAGTTTGTTAAAGCCGTGAAATTGGAACAGTCGGGCAAAATGGGCCCGCGCCCCCGCCCCAAGCCTCGGCGAGGCCAGCATGCGGTCGACCTGCCTGGTGAAGCCGGCCTCGGTGTCGAGCGCACCCGTCTCGGCCGCGGTCAGCAGCATGTCGTCCGGCGCGCTGTTCCACAGGAAGAAGCTGAGGCGCGACGCCTTGGAATAGGCGTTGAGCGTGAACTGCCCCGGATGGTTCCTGTCGGCGACCGAGGTTTCCCAGTTGAACAGGAATTGCGGCGCCTGGAGCATGGTGGTCAGCGTGATCTGCAAGCCGCCATAGAAGTCGCCGACCGTCCTGGTGGCCTCGGCCGCGCCCCTGACCAGGTCCGCCGTCTCGTCCTGGGTCAGCGGGCGGCGATAGAGCAGCCGGCCGACCTGGGTGACGAACTGGCCGGCGCAGGCATCGTCCGGCGCATTGGCCGCGGCTGGCTTGCAGCCGACCATGCTGTCGCGGTGGGCCTTGTCGAACACCTGGGCGGAGATCGAGCGGGCCATCTTGCCGTACTGCTCAAGCCCCGAGGCCGGGACCGAGACCTTGCCGGCGCCGACCTCGATCAGGCCGCTGTCGCGGATATCGGGCTCGAACCGGCCACCGATGGTGATGTCGCCGCCGAACACGTCGGCGATCACATGCTGGTACTGGGTCTGGGTCAGCCGCCGCAGCACGGTCGGGCCGCCGGCGATAGTCGAAATCTCGCTCGGCTTCGCCACCTTCTGCCCGGTCAGCTGCGGGAAGGTGACGATAGCGGCGCCGGCGACGGCCAGCAGCGCGATGCCGCCGAACAGCAATTTGCCCTTACTTGCCACGTGCGGCGCCTTCCGTCGTCGGGGTCAGTTCTGCGCGCCGGTCGTCGGCATGGGTGACGAAGGCCGGCACCGCCTCCATTAGCCAGGTGGAGGAGATCATCCGGTTCTCCCCGGTCTTGGGATCGGGATCGGCGTCGGCGGCGTTCTTCAACGCGTAATAGAAGCCCGGCAGGTCGATATTGTTGGTGGCGTCGACGCCCCAGCCCTCGGACCCGTACTGCCAATAGAACGGGAACCACGCATGATAGCCGCCAATGAAGCCGCGCAGACTGCCGTCCTCGGCGATCTGCAGCCGCATTTTGGCGTTCTTGAAATGGAACTCCTGGACCCAGAACGGGTCGCCCAGCATGTTCAGCTCGAACGTGTCGGTAGTGATCGTCCCGTCCTTCATCGTGCCGTGCACCACATTGTGCCAGCGCGGATTGGGGTCGGAAGAGAAGGTCAGGTTGGTTTCGACATTGCCGCCGCTGTCCTTGGTCGGCGCCTCGAAGGCGCGGGTGATCGTGACGGTGACATCCTTGTTGTTCTTCGGATCGTCGACGCCGTCGATCTCGACCAGCCAGGCCGGCATCTGCTCATAGAGCACGTTCCAGTAATTGAGCTGGAGCGGCGGCCGGTCGGTCAGCGTGTGGGTCTTGAGCTCGTTGATGCAACCGATGACGCGGTAGAGCTGGTTCTTGACCCCCTTCTCGCCCGTCTCCGGGTCGGTGAAGTCGCCCTTGCCGACCTTGCCGTCGAGGTTGAAGCCATAGCCCATCGGCCCCTCGACCAGCTTTAGATGCGGGTCGGGCACCGAGGTCGGGATGGCATAGGCGTCGGCCGGCTTGCCGTTGATCCGGCCGCGCATCTGGGCGATCGGGATCGTCTGCCGGTACTTCGACATGTCGAGGAAATCGTTGATATATTTCTCGACCGCCTCATGCGACATGCCGATCGCCGACAGTTCCTTGCGGTAATAGATTTCCGGCCCGTCATTGACGCCGTGGGGGCAATCGCGGCCCTGCGGATCGGCATATTCGGCCTGGTTGAACCAGCTGACGACGAAGCCTTTCGTCTGGCCGGCCATCGCCGGTGCCGCGAACGACGTCGTCAGCGCCAGCACGGCCAAGGCCGTCTTCTGTCCCCGCCATATCGTCATGCCCGGCTCCTCCCAGAACCAAACGTTTCACATTCTAAAATATAAATCCGCACCGCGCGAATAGCCATCCTTAACGCACCGCCTGAGTGGGGTTTTCCATATAGGGCGGCGTGTAGATCACCAGCACCCTGACCGGCCGGTCGCCGGTGACGGTGAAGATGTGCGGCATGCCCTTGGGGAAGAACGCCGCGTCGCCCGGCCCCAACTCGCGCGACTGGCCGTCGATCTCAGCCCGCGCCGAGCCGGCCAGCATATAGATGACTTGGTCGAGGTCAGGGTGGGCGTGCGGCAGCGCGCCCTGCCCCGGTTCGACCGTGCCCTCGAGCAGCTCGAGATGCTCCGACCCAACCGTCTCCGGCCCGATCAGCCGCCGGTTCACCGTGCCGGTATGGTTCGCCGGGCTGTAAGGCTCGACATCGCCGGCATTGATGAAGTAACGCCCCGCCATACCCTCGCTCCATCGCCGAAAACCGGCTTGCGCTTTAATTATCGTATGGCTTACGCTAATAGCAGAAACGAGAGCTTGTCAATGACAGATCATTCATCGAGTTTACACTGCATGCCCACCGAGCAGCCGTTGCGCAAACGACCGGGACGCCCGCCGCGCGTCAGCGGCGAGCAAGTCGTGCAAGGTGCGTTGGAACTTCTGGCCGAGGTCCCGCTCGAGCAGTTTTCGCTGAGCATGTTGGCCAGGCATCTCGGCCTGTCGGTGATGGCGCTCTACACCTATTTTCCCAGCCGCGACGCACTGCTGGAGGCGGTCGGCGTGCGGGTGTTCGAGCTGTTCGAGGCGCCGGCGGCGCGGGACGACTGGCAGGCCTATCTGCTGGAGTGGATGCGCGCGCTCCGCCGCCACGTTGTCGCCCACCCGGTAGCGTTCAAGCTGATGGGCTGGAACGGCCATGTCGGCGCGGCCTGGCTGGGCGTCAGCATGCCGATCGCGGAGCTTTTCAAGGCCCAGGGCCTGTCCGGCCAACGGCTGACGCTGGCGATGACATGGTTCACGACCGCCGCCGTGGGGATATTGCAAGGCGCCCGCGATTCCTGGCGCTTCCGCCAGATGGAGGCGATCGCCGCCGCCGGCGACCTGCCCGCCGGCCAGCGCGACGCCGCGATCGAGGTGTGGGAAAACCTGCTGGATATCGACGAGCAAGCGACGGAAGACTTCCTCGATCGCAGCATCCTGCTGCCGCTCGACGCGCTGATCTCCAGCGGGCGCTAACGCCCGAAATCACCGGGCGGTAGCGACGACGCCGGAATGCCGGCGCCGATATCGAAGAAGCGGAAGCTGGGAGACGCGTTGAGCTGCGGCAGGCCAGCCGAATGCTGCCACCTGACCGCCTCGATACCCGCCGTTCCGACCAGAAGCACCGGGGCCGGCACGGGCCCCTCGGCCTCCAGCGGCAGAACGACCACCTCATGCGGCGCATCCGCCCCGGTCGAGAACCTGAGCGGCATCTCGAACAGCGCCGCGCAGGGCTGCTTCGCCATCATCCAGAAGCGATAGCCCGCGGCGCGATGCAGATCAGGCCCATAGAGATGGATCACGTTCTTGCCGGTCAATTCGAAGCCCAGACTGAGGCCGAACGTGGTGCCGGCCAGCCGGCAGACGGTGAGGTCGGGCGTCCGCACCTCGAACAAGGCGACATGCGGCAGGTTTCGCATCAGCGCGATCGGATCGATCTCCGCATTGCGCGGCAAAATCCGGTCCCCGCGCAGGGAACGCCAATAATCGACGATGAAGCGGCAGGCCTCGGTCCTGGGCGACAGGTCCATGACCGGCGCGGCAGCCGGCTTCCTCCCGGAAAAACGGGGAAAACTCAATTTCATCATGCCGGAATCCTGTCACGGGGCCTTCTGAGGATGATCTAACGCAATCCCGCAACAGGCGCATTCGGAATTCACAGGCCGGCCGGCCGCGGCGACACCCTACCGCAGACCGGCTCGAAACCGCGCCCCTACGCCCTTGGCGCCCAGGGCCCCCGCCGCTCCAGCATGTCGACCAGGCGCTTCTTCATCGGGATCACCCAGTCGCGCTTGAGGTCGGCATTCAGCAGGCCGGCATCCTCCAGCTCGTCGCACAGGCGCATCTGGTGGGCGAAATCGAATAGGTCGTATTGCGAGCTGAATTTCCCGTCGCCGGCATAGGTGATGTAGGAAACGCCGTGCTGCTCGTAATAGGTGCCATCGGGCCGCTGGCCGGGGCCGCGATTGACCCAGTGGGTGATCACGAAGTCGCCATTGATCGCGTAGTTCAGGATCGGGAACGACCAGCCGGCCCAGCCGGAGCCGACATCCATGTCGCGGCCGTAATGGGTGCGGCGGATCTCCTCGCGGCCGTTGGCGACGACCGCGATCGTGCCGCCATAGGGGCAGGTATAAACGCAGTCAGGCGCGTAGAATTCGTCGGCGATCCACGACCAGGTGTTGCGCCGTTCGGCTTCGACGAAGGCCTCGCGCAGGCCGAGGATGGTTTTTTCGACTTCCGCGTAAGGATGCGCCATGAGAATTCCCCGATGCGTTTTTGGTTGATGGAACACTGTGTTCCGGTCCAAAAGCTTTAACCACAGACCAAGCCTTAGGGGAATAGAATGAGCGACGCCGCAACCGAACGGGTCTTGTCCGGCCGCGCCTGGGACGATTTCTGCGAGAATCTGCGCCGCGCCGGCCATATGGTCGACAGGTTCGGCGACGAGGCCGGGCCATTGGACAAGGCGGAATGGTACCGCTTCATGACCCGCCTGGCGCGCAACGCCTTCGAACGCTTCATGGAAAACACCGAGCCCGACCGGCCGCGCCTGCGCGACGCGCCCTGGCGCCAGGGCATCAATTTCCAGTCGCCCGACCAGGATCACCTGCTGACCGAATTCATCGACGGGTCGCGCGAATACAAGATCACCGGCAACAAGGGCACCATCCCTTATTTCATCATCGCCTCCTGGACCTACAAGCATCCGGCCGATCTCGGCGCGCGCGACTGGGCCGAGGCGGGCGTTGATGGCCTCAAGGAGTTCGATCCGGCGACCTTGCAGACGCAGAGCTTTATCCAAAGCGACTTCATCGATTGCGACGCGAACGGCAATTTCGAGGTCTTCGTCAGCCAGAAGCCGCATCGCCGCAACTGGCTGCGCATCGCACCTGACTGCGTCGGCCTGCTGATCCGCAACGTCTATCACGAGCGTGGCAAGGAGACGCCGCCGACCTTCAAGATCGAGTTGCTGGACAACGCCAGGCCGCGTCCGCTGCACGCCAATGAGGTTGCCGATAACCTGGCCCGCAGCGCGCAGATGGTGCTGGGCTATGCCGAGCTGGTGCGGTCATGGTGGCAGGACAATCTGTCGAAGCGGCCCAACCGGCTGCGCTTTTCCCAGGCGACCTATCTCAGCAACGGCGGCGTCGCCGACCGGCACTTCGCCTTCGGCGTCTGGGATTTGCCAACCGACAAGGCGCTGGTGCTGGAATACAACCCGCCCGAATGCGAGTACTGGATCTTCCAGCTCTGCAACATGTGGCAGGAGAACCTGGACAATTACGAAGACGGCCAGGGCTACATCACCAAATTCACCGCCCATTACGAGCCGGACGGGCTGGTGCGGGTGATTGTCTCGGCAACCGATCCCGGCATCGGCGGCAACTGGGTCGAGACCTTCGGCCATGTCAAAGGCGGCATGGGGCTGCGCCTGATCAAGACCAGCAACCCGCCGCCGGTCACCGGCTATGTGCTGGATTTGGCGGAGCTGAAGGCGAAAAGGTTGTCGGCGCTGACGACCGATAAGGCGATCGTGAGCGGGGAAGTGACGGAGTGAGCGATATTGCGCCAGCCCCGTTATGTGTATAAAATAACCCCCATATACACATAGCTAGGTCCCCGAAATGCGGACGAATATTGAAATCGACGACGAATTGTTGTCCCAAGCCATGATCGCGGCCGGCCAGTCGACCAAACGCGCCACGGTAGAAGAGGGTCTACGCTTGCTTGTCCGACTGCGCAGGCAGGTCGAAGCACTTGCCGACCTCAAGGGATTGGGGTGGGAGGGCGACCTGGACGAGATGCGTCAGGGACGGCAGTGATACTCGTAGACAGCTCTGTCTGGATCGCACAACTGCGCGGCTTTCGAACCGCCTCCACGCCCCGTTTGAACCCCCCCGG
>CAZNNJ010000188.1:7234-8783 GCA_964574305.1 uncultured Rhodospirillales bacterium
GAACCGCGGCAACCGCCCGATTGACCGCCACAGCGGGTCAAGAACCGCTTTTGGTCGGCGATCTCATCCTGCTCGAAGTTCTGCAGGGTGCTCGAGACGAGCTCCATGCCGCGCGCATCGAGCGTCGGTTGCGCGAATATACGGTGGTGCCCCTGCTGGATGCCGATCTCGCCCCGCGCGCCGCCCGGAATTATCGTAAGCTACGCGATCTGGGCATCACGGTGCGCAAGACAGCCGACATTATCATCGGCACGTTCTGTATCGAGCACGGCCACGCATTGCTGCACGACGATCGCGATTTCGAGCCGATGGAAAAGCATCTCAGCCTGATGGTCGCGTAAGTCTGCAGCCTATCGCCTCGACGCGTTCCGGCCCGACACGCACCTTCCACGGAATCTCGCTATAAAATCAGGCGATTTTCGCCTACGTTCGCAACTAACGACTGCGTTGCGCGGATGCCCCTGTGCTGATCCAATTTGACGATCGCGAGTCTGACTCACCGTATATCGAACGCGTCTGGCGCAGCCAGAGCCGGCATGGCGGCTCTTTCCTCTCCATGGCCGAGAGCAATATTGAGCTCGTCATCGCCCGATTGCCCGGATCTCTGGCTGTGGTACTCCGAGGCCCCGTGTCCCAGGGGTCGCTCGTCGAGTGTCCGCCGAACGGCGAATGGCTGGCCATTCGTTTTCGGCTCGGAACCTATCTGCCGGGGATTCCAACGGCATCCCTGATCGATCATCGGAATATGCAATTACCCATCCTCCCCGATGGCCGTTTCTGGTTTTCCGGGGCGGCCTGGGAAGTCCCGCGGTATGACAATGCAGAGGACTTCGTCGCGCGCCTGGCGCTGGCCGGCATTATTGCCCATAGCCAGACGACCAATGCGGCGATCGAAGGCGATATCGGTCTGATAAGCCAGCGTTCGATTCAGCGCCATTTTCGCCGAGTCACGGGTATGACCTTCAGCAACTATCAGCAAATTCTACGGGCGCGTCATGCCGCTGCCTTGCTGGTGAGCGGCGCGTGCATCCTCGACGCGACATTCGATGCCGGTTATTTCGATCAGGCGCACCTCACCCGATCGATGAAACAGCTGATCGGCATAACGCCGGCGCGCCTTGCGCGGGAGCAACCGCAACTGTCGTTCTCATACAAAGCATCCGCCCGCTGATCGGATATTCCTCACAGGCTCCCGCTTCGATGGCGTGAGCGAAAACCGGGAGGGGTATAGCGATGAGCTTCCAGGCTTATCTTGACAATATCGAGGCGAAGACCGGCAAAAACCCGGACCAGTTCCGCCAGTGGGGGATGGACAAGGGCTTTTCGACCGGCACAGGACTGGCGGCCGACGTCAAAGCAGGCGTCATCGTTGCAGCGCTGAAAGACGAATTCGGTCTCGGCCATGGCCACGCCATGGCCATCGTCGCGTTCCTTAAGGGCGCAAAGCCATCATGACGGCCGACAAGCTCGGACGGACAACTGGCTATGCAATGAGCGGCCTCGTCATCGCCTTCATGCTGTTCGATGCCGGGGCGAAACTTGTTCCGTT
>CAZNNJ010000189.1:0-8779 GCA_964574305.1 uncultured Rhodospirillales bacterium
GGTCCCGCGGCGGCTGCTCCGTGCGAACGACGAGGTATTTGCAGGCACCGGCCAGGGTAAGCGCGCCGGAGGCCCAGCCAGCGGCGATCTCGCCGACGCTGTGACCGGCAAAGGCTTCCGGCTCGATGCCCTGAGCGCGCAGCGCCGCGGTCACGCCGACCTGGACGGCGAACAGCATCGGCTGGGCGACATCGGTGCGGGCCAGGACCGCCTGGTCCTCATCCGCCATCAGCCGCTCCGCCACCGACCAGCCGAGCAGCGGCGTGAGCGTCGTGTCGAGGTCGGCCAGAGTCTCGCGGAATACGGCGCTATGGCGCATCGCATCGCGCGCCATGCCCGGCTTCTGCACGCCGTTTCCGGAATAGATGAAGGCGAGCTTTGCCGTGGGCAACGCGGTGCCGACTGCCAGCGATGTGGCCCGCCCGGCGGCGGTGAAGGCATCGAGCTTGTCGGCGATGTCGATCGGGTTCTCGCCCGAGACGACGATGCGGTGCTTGTCCTGGTCGCGGTGGCGCGCCGCGCCCCGGATCAGCCGGGCAGCCGCTGTATCGTCCGGCGCATCGGACAGCGTATGCGCCCAGGCATTGGCCAGCTCCTTGAGCGCGCCCTCGGACCGGGCCGAGATCAGCAGCGGCGGCAGGGCCGACGGAGCGTCATCCTTGGCCAGCGCCTTGCGCTTCGGCGCCGAGGCCAGGATCGCATGGCCGTTGGTGCCGCCGAAGCCGAAGGAGTTCACGCCAGCGATCAGCTGCCCATTCCCCTTGGCAAACTCAAGCGGCCGCCTGGGGACGGCGATATTGAGCTCGTCGAACGGGATGTTCGGGTTTGGGTTTTCGAAATGCAGCGACCTGGGCAGCTGCCTGTGCTCCAGGGCTAGCAGCGCCTTGAGCAGCCCGGCCATGCCGGATGCAGCCTCCAGATGGCCGATATTGGTCTTGACCGACCCGATCGGCAGCGGTGCCGCCCGGCGCTGCGCCAGCTCGCGGCCAATGGCGCCGACCTCGATCGGATCGCCGGCCTGGGTGCCGGTGCCATGCGCCTCGATGAAGCTCAGCGCGTCCGGTGCGATCCCGGCAGCGCCATAGACCGCGTTCAGCAGCCTGGCCTGGGCTGCGCCATTCGGCAGCGACAGGCCGGTGGTGCGGCCGTCGGAATTGACGCCGGTGCCCAGGATGACGCCGCGCACGGTGTCGCCATCCGCTAGCGCCGCGGAAAGCGGCTTCAGCAGGATCAGCCCGCCGCCCTCGGCACGGACATAGCCGTTGGCGCGCGCATCGAAGGCGAAGCAGCGGCCCGAGGGCGACAGCATCGAGGCGCGGCAGAAGCCGATGAACGGGTAGGGGGAGAGCAGCAGGCTGACGCCGCCGACGATCGCCAGCGGCACGCGCTTTTCCTGAATCGCCGTGCAGGCCTGGTCCAGCGCCACCAGCGAAGACGAGCAGGCCGTGTCGACGGTGAAGCTCGGCCCATGCAGGTCGTAGATATAGGAGAGGCGATTGGCCAGGATGCTGGCGGTGACGCCGGTCATGAAATAGGCGTCGCCCGACGACGGGTCGCCCATCCGCATGTCGCCGTAATCGCCGCTCGACGCGCCGATATAGACGCCGCAGCCGCTGCCGGCGATCCGGGACGCCGGAATGCCGGCATCCTCCAGCGCCCGCCAGGTCAGCTCCAGCAGCAGCCGCTGCTGCGGGTCGATCTGGTCAGCCTCACGGGGGGAGATGCCGAAAAACCCGGCATCGAACAGGTCGATATTATCGATAACCCCGGCGGCGAAAGTATAGGCCTTGCCGCGCTCGGCCGGGTCGGGATGGTAATAGAAATCCTTGGTCCAGCGATCGTCCGGAATCTCCGTGACGGCATCCCGCCCCGCGGCTAGCAGATCCCAGAACTTGTCCAGAGACTCCGCGCCCGGAAACCGGCCTGCCGCGCCAACGATTGCTATCGGGTCTTTATGCATACCACACCGAAAAGTTGGCTCTAGAAATCACAAACCGGTGGATGTTGTCGATGCCGTGCCGGATTATTCCGCCGGGATATGGCGCTATCAAGTGACGCGGTTTCGTCCCGATTTTCCTGCGCCGGGTCCAGCCGGACGCCAGCGGCCGCAACGCGCCTGGAGCCTGGGGCGCGCGGATCGGCAGGAACACGGGAAGACAAGCCTCGGTCAACGGCAACGGGAACGCAATGTCGGAACGGTCTTGCGGACTGAAAACGCCATTTTTCCTGACAGGCGGTGGACGATCCATAGCGACCGATATTCCGATAGGGTACAAGCTGCTACGCTGGCTTATCAACCCCGCGCGTTTGCCGGCCATGTGCTGGAAAGGCGATCGGCCACCCTCCTGTCGGCACGAACGTCCCGCAGAGAGTAATCGGGTTTCTGTCGATTCTTCCGTATTTTATAACATGCAACCCACCATCACGCCGACTTGCGGACGACAAGCGCAGCTTCACTCCGCTCCATTCCAGCCTGGCATTTATATTTTCCTTTTATTATAGAGACGCAGTCGCGGCCAGTGGAATGCGCGATTTTCATAATGCGCGCGTTTCAGCACATCGCCGATCTGGCAATCGGGCTACACATCTCCATCTAGGCTCATGGTTCACTGCTGGGAGAAGTCAGATGACGAAGATGCGCGCGTTCCAGGTCGGTCACGCTAACGGTCCGTTCGAGCTGGTCGAACGCGACATACCCGATCCCCCGGCCGCCCATGTCCGCGTCAAGGTCCAGGCCTGTGGCGTCTGCCACAGCGATTCGATCACCAAGATGGGGTTGTTCCCCGGCATCGAGTATCCGCGCGTGCCCGGTCATGAGGCGGTCGGCGTCATCGACGCGCTGGGCGAGCGCGTGCCGGAATGGACGGTTGGGCAGCGGGTCGGCATCGGCTGGTATGGCGGCCATTGCGGCCATTGCGAATCCTGCCGGCGCGGCGATTTCATTACCTGCAAATACGGCAAGATCCCGGGCATTTCCTATGACGGCGGCTATGCCGACTACATGATCGTGCCGTTCGGGGCGCTGGCTGCCGTGCCGGACGACTTGTCGGCCGAGGATGCGGCGCCGCTGCTCTGCGCCGGTATCACCACCTTCAACGCGCTGCGCAACAGCGGGCTGAAGCCCGGAGATCTCGTCGCCGTGCTGGGCGTCGGCGGCCTTGGCCATCTGGGCATCCAGTACGCCGCCCGGATGGGCTGCCGCACCGTCGCCATCGCCCGCGGCCGCGACAAGGAGGAGCTGGCGCGAAAGCTGGGCGCCCATGACTATATCGACAGCCAGGCCCAGAATGTCGGCCAGGAGCTGCAGCGGCTGGGCGGCGCCAGGATTGTGCTGGCGACGGCGAGCAACGCCAAGGCGATGACCGACACGATCGACGGGCTCGGCATCGACGGCCGGCTGATCGTGCTCGGCGCCGATGCAGATGCGATCCAGGTGTCGCCGTTGCAGCTCCTGCTGGCGCGCAAGGGCGTGGTGGGCTGGCCGTCGGGCACCTCGATCGAATCCGAGGACACGATGAAGTTCAGCGTGCTGACCAATGTCCGCCCGATGATCGAGACCATGCCGCTGGAGCAGGCCCCCGCGGCCTATGACAAGATGATGAGCGGCGCCGCGCGCTTCCGCATGGTCATCACCACAGGCCTATAGTTCCTTCGCCTACCTGAATCGGTGTAGCGTCTCCGGGCCATGAGCAACGACCCGGATTCGCCACCCGACCGTAAGCCTTCAGCGGCCGAGATACGGCAGGCCGAAAGGGCTGCGGCGCTGCGCGCCAATCTGATGCGGCGCAAGGCGCAGGCGCGCGGCCAGATTCAAGCGAAGTCGGGCGAAGCTCAGGCCGAACTGCAACCGAAACCATCCACCGATGCTTGAGACGGCGGATGCACTGGTCTACAAGCGGCACGGGCTTCCGGTCATTCGCTATTAGTCATTTTTACAACGTAATTTTGGCCCGATCATGTCCAGCCTAGCCGTGTTTCAGGGATTTGAAGTTGGACAAGATTATCATCCGGGGCGGTAAGTCCCTCTCAGGCAGCATTCCGATCAGCGGCGCCAAGAACGCGGCCCTGCCGATCATGGCGGCCAGCATCCTGACCGATCAGACGCTGTCGCTGTCCAACGTCCCGCACCTGGCCGACATCACGACGATGGCCAACCTGCTGCGCCCGATGGGCGTGGAGATCGGCGTCGGCGCCCGGGTCAACGACCCGCATGGCGGCCATGTGCTGGAGCTGACGGCGAAGGAGATCGTCGACACCACCGCGCCCTACGACATGGTGCGCAAGATGCGGGCCAGCGTCTTCGTGCTCGGGCCGCTGCTGGCGCGCTGCGGCGAGGCCAAGGTGTCCCAGCCCGGCGGCTGCGCCATCGGCGCCCGGCCGGTCGACCTGCACTGCCACGGGCTGGAGCAGATGGGCGCCGAGATCGACCTCGATGCCGGCTATATCAATGCCCGCGCGCCGAAGGGCCTGCATGGCGCCAAGATCACCTTCTCCAAGATTTCGGTCGGCGCCACCGAAAACCTGATGATGGCCGCAACCCTGGCCAAGGGGGAGACCCAGCTGATCAACGCCGCGGCCGAACCCGAGGTGGTGGACCTCGCCAACTGCCTCAACGCCATGGGCGCGCATGTCGAGGGGGCGGGGACCAACGTCATCACCATCCGCGGCGTCCCCTCGCTGCACGGCGCGCAATACCGCATCATTCCCGACCGGATCGAGACCGGAACCTATGCCATCGCCGCGGCGGTTGCCGGCGGCCAGGTCGAGCTGATCGGGGCGCGGCTGGACCATATCTCCTCGCTGGCCGAGACGCTGGTCCGCGCCGGCATCGATGTCGACGAAACCCCGAACGGGCTTCGTGTGTCCCGGATGAATGGCCATGTGAAAGGCGTCGACATCATGACCGAGCCGTTCCCTGGCTTCCCGACCGACCTGCAGGCCCAGGCCATGTCACTGATGACGGTGGCCGAAGGCGCGGCGATGATCACCGAGACGATCTTCGAGAACCGCTTCATGCATGTGCCGGAGCTGGCCCGGATGGGCGCCAACATCACCGTCCATCACGGCTCGGCCCTAGTGCGCGGCGTGGAGACGCTGCGCGGCGCGCCGGTGATGGCGACCGACCTCAGGGCCTCGGTTTCGCTGGTGGTGGCGGCGCTGGCCGCCGAGGGCGAGACCACCATCAGCCGCGTCTATCACCTCGACCGCGGCTATGAGCGGCTGGAGGAGAAGCTGGCGGCCTGCGGCGCCGATGTCCGGCGGGCCAGGGAAGAGGGCTGATGGCCGACGACGCGCCAGCATCTGGACCGGACGAGCAGCCGCTCAAGCTCAGGGCCGTCGACGCCCAGGACCTGGCGGTTGTCTCCGCCTTCCTGCAGGATTCGATCGCCAATGTCAGCGAGATGGCCTATGTGCCGGACCAGCGCCTGTTCGCGCTCGCCGTCTGCCGCTTCCGCTGGGAACGCGCGGTGACGCCGTCGCCCGAGAAGATCTTCGAGCGAGTCTCATGCGCGGTCACCATCCAGGATGCCGGCACGCCCAAATATCGCGGCTTCGAACTCAGGGAGCGGCACCGTACCATGCCGCTGCTCGCCATCACCTATGACGGCGACGAGGTGATGCTCACCTTCGCCGGCGATGCCGCCATCCGCCTCCAGGTCGGCAGCCTGGACCTGCGCGCCGAGGATTTCGGCGAATGCTGGCCGACCAAGACCAAGCCTGAGCACGGAAACATCCCACTGTGACCACCGACCAAGCCGTTGCCGCCGCCGATATGCCCGTGTTCGACGAATCCATCGTGCTGGCCGTTCCCAAGGGGCGCATCCTGAAGGAACTGCGTCCGGTGCTGAACCGTATCGGCATCGTGCCGTCGGCCGCGTTCGACGACGAGAATTCGCGCGACCTGCGCTTCAAGACCAATGTCCCGAACGTGGAGATCATCCGAGTCCGCTCCTTCGACGTGCCGACCTTCGTCGCCTTCGGCGCGGCGCAGCTCGGCATCGCCGGCAGCGACGTGCTGATGGAGTTCGACTATCCCGATGTTTATTCGCCGCTCGATCTCGATATCGGCCATTGCCGGATTTCGGTGGCCGAGCTGGCGGAGCTCAGCAAGACCGACGACCCGTCGCGCTGGAGCCATGTCCGCGTCGCCACCAAATACCCCGAGCTGACCCGCCGCCATTTCGCCGCGCGCGGCGTCCAGGCCGAATGCATCAAGCTGAACGGCGCAATGGAGCTGGCGCCGTCGCTGGGCCTGTGCGACCGCATCGTCGACCTGGTCTCCAGCGGCGCGACGCTCAAGGCCAACGGACTGGTCGAGGTCGAGCATATTGCGCACATCACCTCCCGCCTGATCGTTAACCGCACCGCGCTCAAGACCCGGTCGGAGGAAATCGGCCATTGGGTCGAGCGTTTCCGCGAGGCCTGCTATGCCGCTTAGGCTGGACGCAGCCGCAGCCGATTTCGAAGCTCGCTTCCAGGCCTATCTCGATACGGGCCGCGACGACGAGGATCAGGTCGATGCCGCGGTGGCCGAGATCATCGCCCGTGTCCGCGCCGAGGGCGACGCGGCGCTGGTGGACTACACGAAGCGTTTCGATCGTCTCCACCTGAAGGCTGACGGCCTGCGCGTCAGCCCGGACGAGATCGCCGCCGCCGTCGAGGGCTGTCCGTTCGATGTCAAGGCGGCGATCGATTTCGCCGCCACCCGGATCGAGAATTTCCACCGCCGCCAGTTGCCTGAGGGCTATTCCTACGAAGACGGTGTCGGCAACCGGCTGGGCCTGCGCTGGACCGCCGTGGCGGGGGCAGGGCTCTATGTGCCGGGCGGGCGCGCAGCCTATCCCAGCTCCGTGCTGATGAATGCCATTCCGGGCAAGGTCGCCGGGGTCGCGCGTCTGGTGATGGTCGTGCCCACGCCCGACGGCGTGCTCAACCCGGCGGTGCTGGCGGCGGCGCGGCGGGCGGGGGTGGACGAGATCTACCGCGTCGGCGGCGCCCAGGCGGTCGCGGCTTTGGCCTACGGCACGGCGACGATCCGCCCGGTCGATATCATCGTCGGTCCCGGCAATGCCTATGTCGCCACCGCCAAGCGCATGGTCTTCGGCCAGGTCGGCATCGACAGCGTCGCCGGTCCGTCCGAGATCCTCGTCGTCTCCGACGCAGGCTCCGACCCTGCCTGGATCGCCATCGACCTGCTGAGCCAGGCCGAGCACGACCCGATGGCGCGCAGCGTGCTGGTCACGAACGATGCGGCCTTTGCCGACAAGGTCGCCGGCGAGGTCGACCGCGCCCTGCAAACGCTGCCGCGCGCCGCCATCGCCGGCGCTTCCTGGCGCGACCATGGCGCGATTATCGTCGTTCCCGATTTCGATGCCGCGGTGCCGGTGATCGACCGGATCGCGCCGGAGCATCTGGAGCTGGCGCTGGACGATCCGCATGCGCTGGCCGCCAAGGTGCGCAATGCCGGCGCCGTCTTCCTCGGCCGCCATTCGCCCGAGGCGGTCGGCGATTATGTCGCCGGACCCAACCATGTGCTGCCGACCTCGGGCGCGGCGCGCTATGCCTCCGGCCTCGGCGTGCTCGATTTCATGAAGCGCACCACGCTCATCGACTGCTCGGCCGAAGGCGTCGCGGCCATCGGTCCTTCGGCCGTTGCGCTGGCCGAGGCGGAGGGGCTCGGCGCGCATGCGCGCTCGGTCGCGGTACGGCTGGGGAAAAACCAATGAGCGGCAACGAAAGAATCGCCGCCATCCATTTCGACAAGCGCAGCGTCGACAAGCGCAATCCCGAGATCGAGCATGAGCGGGCGGTCGCGGTCTATGACCTGCTGGAGCAGAACAGCTTTGCCCCGGTCGGCCACCAGGCCGGCCCCTACGACCTCCATCTGGGCGTCGTCGACGGGCGGCTGATGCTCGATATCAGGGCGCATGACGGCAAGCCGGTGATCATCTTCGGCCTGTCGCTGTCGCCGTTCCGCCGGGTGATCCGCGACTATTCCATCGTCTGCGAAAGCTATTACGCGGCGATGCACAGCCAGAGCCTGACCCAGGTCGAGGCGATCGATATGGGCCGCCGCGCCGTCCATAATGAGGGCGCCGAGCTGCTGATCCTGCGGCTTGAGGGCAAAGTCGCGATCGACCGCGATACGGCGCGGCGGCTGTTCACGCTGATCTATGTGCTGCACATCGCCGGCACCACCGCGATGGCGGCGGCGCCGGTGCCGCGCGTGCTGTTCGTCTGCACCCGCAACGCCGTGCGCTCGCCGATGGCCGAGGGTCTGCTGGCGCTGCGCCGGGGCGATGCCGGCCGGGTCTTCTCCGCGGGAATGTTCGGCGACCCGGTCGACCCGCTGGCGGCGGCGGTGATGGCCGAGATCGGCGTCGATCTCAGCGCCCATAAGGGAAATGTGCTGGGCGATGTGGCGATGGGCGATATCGATCTCGTGATCTCGCTCTCGACAGAATCCGCGGCGGCCTTCGACCCGCCGCCAACCGGGCTGAAGATCGAGCACTGGGAGATCCCCGATCCCACCGAGTCCGAGGGCAACCGGGATGCGCGGCTGGAGGCCTACCGGCAGGCGCGCACGGCATTGGAAAAGCGCATAGCAGCCCGTTTTTCCGCCGAATCCGGGAAAATGCCTTGACCGGGTCCCATATGCGGGAGCAACACATTATCACGCGCAATCCAGATATAGGGTTCAATGGCTAAGGAAGATCTGATCGAGTTCAGCGGCCCCGTCGCGGAGCTGTTGCCCAACGCACAGTTTCGCGCCAAGCCC
>CAZNNJ010000190.1:0-8767 GCA_964574305.1 uncultured Rhodospirillales bacterium
ATGGACTCGATCCAGGGAATGTCGGAGATCTCTTCGGCGCCGCCCATGTTCACATCGGGACCGAACGTCCGGACCGCCCAGAAACGGTGCGCCTGGCGGACTTCGAAGGGCAGCAGCCCGCCGTTGATCTACAGCAGGACCTTGTCCTGGCCGATGGCCTCCACGACCTGCCGGATTTGTTCCGACCCGGCCTCGGGCCCGCCGTAATCGCCGACGGCTTCTCGGATGACGCCCCTCCCGCGGATGCCCCTCACCAGGGCGGGCGCCCTGCTGCTCCCTTTCCTCGGGCTTTAGCGAACATGGGCAATATACGACCGTTCCGCCCGGCCGGACCAGCCGCACGGCACGTTCCAGGAGTTCGCCCTGAAGACGGGTCAGCTGGGCCAGATCCTGGGGCGTCTTGGTCAGCGAAATATCGGGATGCCGGCGGGTCGTGCCGGTCGCGGTGCAGGGCGCGTCGAGCAGGACCGCGTCGGCCAAAATTCCGCCGGCCGGTTTCCATGCCTGGGCGTCGGCGGTGACCACGGTGGCGGTGAGCTGTAGCCGCTCAAGGTTCTTCCTTACGATCTCCAGCCGCGAACCTGAGCGGTCGATGGCTGTCACCGTCGCCCCGGCGGCCGCGAGCTGCGCGGTCTTGCCGCCAGGCGCGGCGCAGAGATCGAAGACCGTCTTGCCGGACACGTCGCCGAACAGCCGGACGGGCAGGGCGGCGGCGGCATCCTGGATCCACCATTTCCCCTCGTCGAAGCCCGGCAGGTTCTCCACCCGCCCGCCGACCGGGCGGCGCAGCGTGCCGTTCGGAAGCACGACGGCTTCCAGCGTTTCCGCCCATGCAGCTGCGTCCTCGGCCGGCTTCAGGGTGAAGTCGAGCGGCGGCTCGGCCATGTGCTGCGCGGCCATCGCCTGCATCGCCGCCTCGCCATAGGCATGGGTCCAGCGGCGGCGCAGCCAGTCGGGGGTGTTGAGCCGCACGACATCCTGGTCGCCCAGGATCGCCGCGCTTTCGCGCGACAGGCGGCGCAGCACGGCATTGGCCATTCCCTTGCCGCGGCCGAGGCCGACGGCCTGGGCCAGGTCGACGGCGGTGGCGACCGCGGCATGCGGCGGGGTGTCCAGGAACATCAGCTGGGCCGCGCCCAGCCGCATCAGGTTCATCATCGCCTCGGGGCGCAGCGGCAGCTTGGCGTCGATCAGCCTATCCAGCGCATTGTCGATCTGGCCCAGCCGCCGGAGCGTCGTGGTGGCCAACAGCCGGGCGAAGGCACGGTCCCGCGCCTCCAGCTCGACCTTACCCAGCGCAGCATCCACCGCCTCGTCCAGCGGGCGTCCACGATCGAGCACGGATGACAGGATGTTGAGGGCAGCCTGGCGGCTGCCGAGGGCGGAGGAGAGGGGACGGGGACCTGAGGAAGATTTCTGAGCTGCCTGCTTCACCACCACCCGCCAAACAGCCAATGAACAAACGCGACCTTATGCATGCCGACGTTATAGACCAAGCTGGGTAGCCAGAGGAAAGCGCGCAAGACGCCGTGCAGGGTTGCAATCAGCAAGGCCGTCACCAGCAGCTTGATCTGCGCGGCGGTCGATGGCACGGCATGGCCGAACAGGGCCACATACCACAACGGCCCGGCCAGGATGACGCCGAAGATCGCACCGATGGTCATATAGGTTTGGACGAACCCCCTGCCCATGATCTCCACCTCCTTGGCGCGTGCGGGGCGGCCTGCCATATTCCAGGCATGGCCAATGACGACAAAATTCCCGACATAAACCCGCCGAAAGCCTCGAAAGTGCCTGAGGCGGTGCAAAATGAAGCGCCCTTGAAGCCGCGCGAGATCGGCGGCCCCAAGGGGCCTGAACCCACCCGCTATGGCGATTGGGAAGTGGGCGGGCGCTGCACGGATTTCTGACGGGCTACCAGCCTCCTCCGCTCGTCATTCCCGCGAATGCGGGAATCCATTTATCCGGTCCCGTGAAAATGGTTAGATGGATTCCCGCTTTCGTGGGAATGACGAAATAAGAATTGTGAGGGGCCTTAATAATGCCGCAAACAATGAAGGCCTGGCGAGTTCATGGCGCAGGCAGGCCGTCGGAAGTGCTCAAGCTCGATGACATTCCGATTCCGGAGCCGGGCCCCGGCGAGATCAGGGTCAAGGCTCGCGCTGCGGCGCTCAATTACAACGAGGTCGATGGCTGTCACGGCCGCTATCTGACGGTCAATCCGCCGATCCCCTATACGCTGGGCATGGAGGTGATGGGCGTGGTCGATGCAGCCGGGCCGGGCGCCGAGGACTGGATCGGCCGCCAGGTAATGGCCTGCGCCAAGGGGGCGTTCGGGGCCTATGCCGAATATGTCATCGGGGAGGCCTGCATGGCGTTCGATGCGCCGGCGGGCTTGAGCGACCAGCAGGCGGCGGCGTTCTATTTCCCCTTCCACCTCGCCTGGCTCGGCCTGCATCAGCGCGGCCGGCTGCATCCGGGCGAGACGGTGCTGGTCCATGCCGGGGCCGGCGGCGTCGGTTCGGCGGCGATTCAGCTTGCTTCAGCGGCAGGCGCCAGGGTCTTCGCCACGGCGGGCGGGCCGGTCAAGACCCAGAAATGCCTGGAATTGGGGGCGGAGATCGCCGTCGACTACCGCGCCGGCGATTTCGTTCCGGCGGTGCTCAGGGCGACCAACGGACTCGGCGTCGATATGGTGTTCGACGGCGTCGGCGGCGCGGTGACCGCGGCGTCGGTTCGGGCGCTGGCGCTCTATGGCCGGCTGCTGATGATCGGTTTTGCCAGCGGGATCGAGGCCGAAGACCGGGGCATGCTGACCCCGCGCCCGATCATGTTTGGCAGCGTCTCGCTGATGGGCGTGATGCTCGCCTACACCGCCGACACGGCAAAGGAAAACCCGGCGCCCGGCATCCGCATTCAGCCCCGCGTGGTCGGCGACCGGGTGCAGCGGGAGCTGGAAAAGCTGCTGAATGCGAGGAGCATCAGCCCCTTTATTGGAAAGACAGTGTCGTTCGGTGACCTGCCGGATGCGCTCGACGACATGGATCTGCGGCTGACGATGGGGCGGACCGTGGTGACGATCCCTTAGTCGAGATCCACGATCACCGGCACGTGATCCGACGGCGGGTCCCAGTCGCGCAGGTCCTTGGCGACCTGGGCACCGCGCAAGGAGGATTTGAGCGGGGGCGTCACCCAGACATGGTCCAGCCGCCGGCCGCGGTCCGACAGGCGCCAGTCCTGGTTGCGGTAGCTCCACCATGTATAGAGCTTCTGGTCCGCCGGCACGAAGTTGCGGACGGCATCGACCCAATCGATCGAGTTCTGCATCGCCGTCAGCTTCTCGACTTCGATCGGCGTGTGGGAAACGATCTTCAGCAGTTGCTTGTGCGACCAGACGTCGTGCTCCAGCGGCGCGATATTGAGGTCGCCGACCAGGATCATCGGCTTGGATGAGGACCGCTCGGCCGGCCACCACTCCGTCAACTCGTCGACGAATTGCAGCTTGTGGGCGAACTTGTCGTTGACCGCCGGATCGGGAATGTCGCCGCCGGCCGGGATGTAGAGACAGTGGATCTCGGTCCCGTTCTCGAACGTCCCGACGATATGCCGGCAATCCTCCTTGCCGCACCAATGCCGGAACTCGCCCGCACCCAGCGGACCCCGCGCGACCATGGCGACCCCATTATAGGACTTCATACCGGCGAAATGCATATGGGCATAGCCGTGCTGGGCGAAGGCCTCGTTGGGGAAGAACTCGTCCGGTGTCTTGGTCTCCTGTAGGCACAGCACGTCGGGCTGATACTGATCGAGGAAACGCAGCACGATAGGCAGCCGCAGCCGGACTGAGTTGATGTTCCAGGTCGCGATTCTCATTGGGTTTGATCCTGACTGATACTCAGTCGCGTAAGTGGCTAATTCTTAAATCCATTAACCACAAAGGACACAAAGAACACTAAGGTAGCGGAGCGTTGGACGAGCGGCGAAGCCATTGATAAAAATGGATTTCCTTAGTGTTCTTTGTGTCCTTTGTGGTTAAATAATCCTCTTAGAGCACGATCCGTTTCAGCCCTTGTTTGAATAGAGCCACATTGAAATTCATCAGATAGCCAAGGCGCAGGCCGGACAGTTTGAGGTATGTAAGCAATTGAGCTTGATGGATGGGCTGCAGCAGATCGATGGCCTTGATCTCCACGATTACCGCGCTCTCGACCAGTAGGTCGATCCGATATCCCGCATCCAAGGTAATGCCATCATAAACTATGGGAAGCGCAACTTGACGACGAACGTTCAAACTTCGGCGCGCGAATTCATGGGCGAGACAGATTTCATAGGCTGATTCCAGCAAGCCCGGCCCGAGCGTCTGGTGGACCCGTAAACCGCAATCGATAATCTCCCGACCGACGCTTTCGATATTCGCGTCGAGCGGCAGATGATCTGGTCCTAGGTTCAAGCGGAACCGGGCCTTCTAGAACGGCAGCTTCATTCCCGGGGGCATCGGCAGGCCGCCCATCATTTTCTGGGTTTCGGCGGCGATGTGGCTTTCGACCTTGTTCTTGGCGTCGGCGATGGCGGCGATGATCAGGTCTTCCAGCATCTCGATGTCGTCGGGAT
The DNA here is from genome assembly GCA_964574305.1 of uncultured Rhodospirillales bacterium. Taxonomy (GTDB): domain Bacteria; phylum Pseudomonadota; class Alphaproteobacteria; order BOG-932; family Roseiterribacteraceae; genus BOG-932. Next base: position 4,612 of record CAZNNJ010000190.1, read on the forward strand.
CGACGGCGGACTTGTCGAGCTTGATCTTCTTGAGCTCGCCCTTGCCGTTCATCGTCGCCGCGACCATGCCGCCGCCGGACTGGCCGTTCATCTCCACCTCGGCGAGCTTGGCCTGCATCTCCGCCATGCGGGTCTGCATCTGCTGGGCTTGCTTCATCAGTTGCTGGATGTTCTTCACAGCTCGTCTCCACTTTCTAGGAACATGTCGCCGGGGTCATCGGCGGGATAGGTCTGCTCGCCCGACTCTTCCATACCGGCATCTTCGGCAGGCGGCGGTTGCGCGGCAAGGTCGCGGACATCGACGATGGTGGCGCCCGGAAAGGCTTCCATCAGAGCCTGGACGGCAGGATTGGCGCGGGCGGAATCCATCGCCGCGTCGCGGTCGGCCTGCTCGATTTCGGCGATGGTCGGCTCGCCGGGGGCCGAGGATATGCCGATCACCCAGCGCCGTCCGGTCCATTCCGACAGCAGGCTGCCGACCCGGTTGGCGAGGTTGGAGGGCGCGGCGGGCAGCGGGTTGATTTCGACCACCCCGGCCTCGAACCGCACCAGCCGCACGCTGGCGGCAAGATGGTATTCGAGGATGCCTTCCTTCTTCTCGGCGAACAGTTTTACCAATTCGCGATAGCTGGCCGGTCCGGGCAAGGGGACGGGTATCGGGGCAGCCGGCACGGGCGCTTCCATCGCCATCGGCTGGCTGGCGGCCACAGGCATGTCCTGGGGCTCACTGCGCGCCACCGCCATCGCCGCGCCGCCATGCATCGCCGGCCGCCCACCGGAGGGGCCAGGGCCGTTGCCCATCGGCATGGAGGGAGCAGGCTGGCCCGAGCCGTTGGCCTGGATCTGCTTCACGAGGTCGCCCGGGGTCGGCAGGTCGGCGGCATAGACCAGGCGCAGCACGATCATCTCGGCCGCGGCATGCGGGTTGGGCGCGACCTGGATCTCGCCCATGCCCTTCAGCAGCAGCTGCCAAGTCCGGGTCAGCACCGGCATGGAGAGCTTTTCCGCCATTGCGCCGCCGCGCCGCGCTTCGGTGTCGGTGCGCGCGCCGCCGGGCGCGAGCTTGAGCCGGGTCAGCGCATGGGTGAGGTCCAGCAGGTCCTCGACGATCGTGCCCGGGTCGGCGCCGGCGGCATGCAGGCGGCCGAGAATATCCAAGGTCTCCTTGGCATTGCCGCCCATCGTCGCCTCGAACAGGTCGAGCACGACGGCGCGGTCGGCCAGGCCCAGCATGTCGCGCACCTGCTCGGCCGTGACAATGCCGCCGCCGCGGGCAATCGCCTGGTCCATCAGCGAAAGCCCATCGCGGGCCGAGCCGTCGGCGGCGCGGGCGATCAGCGCCATGGCGTCGGGCTCGACGGTGACGGCTTCCGCCGTGGCGATGCGATTGAAATGCTCGATCAGCACCTCGGCGTCGATCCGGCGCAGGTCGAAGCGCTGGCAGCGCGACAGCACGGTGATCGGCACCTTGCGGATCTCGGTCGTCGCAAAGATGAACTTCACATGCGGCGGCGGCTCTTCCAGCGTCTTCAAGAGCGCGTTGAAAGCTTGCTTCGACAGCATATGCACTTCGTCGATGATATAGACCTTGTAGCGCGCGGCGCCGGGGGCATAGCGCACGCCGTCGATCAGCTCGCGGATGTCGTCGATGCCGGTGCGGGACGCGGCGTCCATCTCCATCACGTCGACATGGCGGTCGCCGGCGATAGCGACGCAGTTGTCGCAAGTGCCGCAGGGCGTGATGGTGGGACCGCCCTTGCCGTCGGGGCCGACGCAGTTCAGCGCCCGGGCAATGATGCGGGCGGTGGTCGTCTTGCCCACCCCGCGCACGCCGGTCAGCATGAAGGCATGGGCGATGCGGTTCTGGGCGAAGGCGTTGGTCAGCGTGCGGACCAGCGCGTCCTGGCCGATCAGCTCAGCGAAGGTCGAGGGGCGGTATTTGCGCGCCAGCACCCGATAGGGTGTAGGGGCCTCTGCGGCTACCGGCAGGGCAGCGGCGGGAAATAGAAGACTATCGCCGTCGATATCGCTCAAGCGTTCTTCCCACCACTGCAAATGGCCACACGCAGGCCGGCGATCTCATGGGGTGGGAGGTTGGAACAATGACCCGAACCGAAACTCGTTACGGCTGCTTCCTCTCGGACCTGACCGGGTTGGCGAGGAGTCCGTCCACCGCCAACCTCCCGGGTGCATCATATCAGACTTACCGGGGCAGGGGGCAAGGGGGCGATTCCATTGTTCGTCATTGCGAGCGCAGCGAGGCAATCCAGGGCTGTTAGCCCAGCACTTGTCGGTGAGGCCCTGGATTGCTTCGTCGCTACGCTCCTCGCAATGACGGGGAAGAAGCTAGTTCCGCAGCCGCTCGAAGAACCCTCTGATCTCCCCGGCTGCCCGTTCCGGGTCTTCTCGGTGCGGGAAATGGCCCATGCCGTGCATCGGCTGGAAGTCGGGATTGGTGAAATATTCACCCAGCCGGTCGCCCCATTCGGGTTTCAGCACATGGCTGTCGGTGCCCCAGCGGACGCAAGTCGGCACGGTGATCGGCGCGACCGGCGGGGCCTTGCCCTGCATGACGGCGATGCGGCCGGCATTGGCGGAGAGGTACCAGTTGAAGCCGCCCTGAAGATTGCCGCGCGACATGAAATTGTCGACCCACTCCTCCATCACGTCGTCGAACGCGCCGGGCCTGGCCGACCAGTAATTGAGGAAGTGGCTGAAATAGGTGCGGCAGGTGTCGCGGCTGGCACCGACCAGCGACGCCGCCCAGGGCTGCTGGTGGAAGGACTGATACCAGATTTCCTTCAGGTGGTCGGGCTGGGCCCAGCGGTTGCCGATGCCGGGATAGGGGCAGTCGAAGAAGAACAGGCCGCTGAGCCGCTCCGGGTGCGCCCGGCCGATGCCCTGGGCGACATAGGCGCCGACATCGTGCGAGACGATGCCGAACCGGTCGATCCGCAGCCTCTCCAGCAGGCCCAGCACGTCGCGCCTATGCACGTCGGCGCCGACCTGGTCGGATGGGGCGGGGTTGGGATGGCCGCTCTGGCCGAAGCCGCGCAGGTCGGGAGCGATCATGTCGAAATGGTTGCCCAGCAGGTCCATCACCTTGCGCCAGGTCAGCCAGAATTCCGGCCAGCCATGCAGCAGCACCAATACCGGCCCCCGGCCGCAGCGGGCGTAGTGGATCGGCACGCCGTTGATATCGAAGGTTTCGGTTTTCATGTGGCAGTTCTCCCCGGTGTGTCCGGCCAGTCTATCAGCGCCGGCCCGACCCTTGAATAAGCTTACCCCGGGGCGAATCTTCCAGTAGGTTCGTCCTCCCCAAATCCTTCATCAAACGGGAAATCGGCATGTCCGGCTTCCGGCCATTCAACTACTTCCAGTTCCCGCCCAACCGGCTCTCCGACCCCAGCTTCGACCGCGCCTCGCACCGGCGGCTGGACGAGGCCTGGCTGGAAGCGACCTTGCGCGCCGCCGGTACCCAGGTCGTACCGGTCTGGCGCTCGCGATCCTTGGTTGCGCAGGGCAGTCCGCTCAAACGCCGCGTCACCATTGCGGCGGATGCGTTCGATTGGAGCCTGGCCGGCGACCCGGTCTTCCTCGGCATGGCCGACGAGCGGCCGCATTTCGCAGTCGACATTTCGTCGTTCGAGGCGGCCGTGACCCATTTCGAGCCGCACGGCGCGTTCGAGGACATGCGGATGATCGGCCAGCTGCTGCCCAACGAGGACGCGGCGCTGCTCGCCTATGCCAAGGGCATGCTGTGGTGGCACGAGCGGCACCGTTTCTGCGGCGTCTGCGGCAGCCCGACGGCGTCCGTCGATGGCGGTCATCGGCGGCTTTGCACCAACGATGCCTGCAAGGCCGAGCAGTTCCCGCGCAGCGACCCGGCCGTGATCATGCTGGTCGAGCATGAGAATAAATGCCTGCTGGCCCGCGGCGCCCGCTTCCCGGCCAATTTCATCTCGGTGCTGGCCGGCTTCGTCGAGCCGGGCGAGAGTCTGGAGGATACAGTCGCGCGCGAGGTGTTCGAGGAATGCGGCGTGCGCGTCCACGACATCACCTATGCCTCGTCGCAGCCCTGGCCGTTCCCGTCCTCGCTGATGCTCGGCTTCCGCGCCAAGGCCTCGGACCCCACCTTCAACCTCGACCCGAACGA
>CAZNNJ010000191.1:0-8760 GCA_964574305.1 uncultured Rhodospirillales bacterium
CGCGACCCACGGCATGATCCGCACCGAGGTCCGCTCGACCCATGGCGACAGCCAGCTGGGCCACGTGTTCCCGGACGGCCCGCGGGATCGCGGCGGCTTGCGATACTGCATCAATTCGGCATCGCTGCGCTTCGTCCCCAGGGAAGAGATGGAGGCCGAAGGTTACGGCGCCTATCTCGACCAGGTCGAGGATATCTGAACCACCGCACGGCTACTCCGGATCGTGGCAGCAGGCGCAGAGCTTGTTGCCGTCCGGATCGAGCACATACGCACCGTAATAATGCGCATGATACTCGGGCCTGAGCCCGGGATCGCCGACGCTGACGCCACCGTTGGCGAGCGCGGCCGCGTGGAAGGCGTCGACGGCCCCGCGGCTCGGCGCCAGCAACGCCACCATCTGGCCGTTGCCGGGCTCCGCCGGTTCCCCGTTGTAGGGCCTGCCGATCAGGAGCAGCGGCCGCTCTCCGGTCTCGGGCTGCCAGCCGGCCCATGGGCGTTCAGATTCGACGAATTTGAGACGCCAGCCAAGCTCCGCCAGCACGGCGGAATAAAAATCGACCGCTGCGTCGAACGTCCTGACCCCGAGGAAAATGTGCGAAATCATTGGCTCCTCACACGGGTTCCGCCCTGGCCGCGATCCAGTCGCGAACGGCGAAGATGAAGTCGCTGTGGGTCAAGTCGTTGAAGTCGAGGCGGCGGGGGGGGGCCAGCTGGCGCCGGCTTCGGCCTGGAACTGGCGGTAGTCGGCCTGCATAGCCGCCGCGCCGGGCAGCGGCGGGTGGCCGTGCGGGCGGTATTCGGGGAACGGGATCTCCTACGCCGGGTTCGGCTCGCCACGCGCCTGCTCGGCCATTTCCCGGAACCCGTCGCGGATCGCCCGCGCCCGAGGCGACCGCTTGCCGACCGCCGGCTCGATCCTGATGCCGCGATAGATCACAGCCCGCTCGGCTGGCTTCGAACGGCTCGAACTGGTCTTCCTTTTGGCTCTCGCTGTCATGCCCTGAATATGCGATTCGGCAGGATGCGCGGCAAGGGTTGGAATGGGTGCCAACCTTTTTCCGGTGGCACGACGTGCCGCGTGAGACCTGCGGGAGGCGTCATGTGCGGCGGTTACCAGGCGAAATCTCATTTTTTAGCTTTCCTTTTTCGACTAGGATAGAAGCGCAAATCAGGACATGACCGACAACGGGGGATGCCGATGGACTCGCAGGCGAGAGCCGTACTCGACAAGATCGCCAGGCTGTCGTCGACGCCGATGGAGAATTCGAGCGACGCCCAGTGGCTGATCGAATTCCGCTGCGGGGTCGCGGGCCTGCGCGCCTTCGCCCCGGCGCCGGAGCCGGTCCATCGGATCACCAATGTCCTGGTCGGCGGGCTGCCGATCCGGCTTTACCGGCCCAAGGCGGGCAAGCTGCCGCTGCTGCTGCATATGCATGGCGGCGGGGCGATCGCCGGGTCGGTCGACGGGCACGATCCGGCGTTGCGCGCGCTGGCCAACCGCACCGGCTGGCTGGTGGCGACCCCCGGATATCGCCTGGCGCCCGAGGCGCGGTTCCCGGCGCAGCTCGATGACGGCTGGTCGGCGCTGGCCTTTCTCACCGAAAACGCCGAGGCGCTGGGCATCGATGCCGGGCGGGTCGTGGTCTCGGGCGACAGCATCGGCGGGGCGTTGGCGACCGCCCTTGCAATGCTGGTGAAAAACAGAGGCGGGCCCAAAATCGCCGGCCAGATCCTGCTCTATCCCAATACCGACCTCCGCCAGGACGCGCCGCACCGGTCGCTGAAAGCGAAGAACGGCATCATCATCAGCCTCACCATGCTGAAACGGCAGGTCGACCTCTATCTCCAGGCGCCGGCGGACCGGGAGAATCCCTTGGCCTCGCCGCTGCTGGCCGAGAGCCTGGCCGGCCTCGCCCCGGCCCTGGTCGTCACCTGCGAGGACGATCCGCTGGACGATGAAGGCCTGGCCTATGCCGAGCGCCTGGTTGAGGCCGGGGTGCCGACCAGGGTCGAACGCTTCGAGGGCATGATCCACGCCTTCCTGCAGATGGGCGGCCATATCGATGCCACCGAACGGCTTTACGCGATCATGGCGGAGTGGCTGGGAGGGCTCTGAGCGACCCCTGCTCACAAAAATGCCACATGGCGGTGGCATATGAGCCGCAGAATGCCTAAGTTGGCGCGCATCAATTGCCGCCCCGTCCCGTACAGCAAGGGATCAACGGGCGGTGCGTCGTCTTTGCGCGGCGGGGAAATCCGGAAACAATCCGGCGGCACTCGTTCCACGCGGAGTTGGGGAAGCCTTGGTCGCCGCAGGTTCGTTTGTCAGCATTCATCGCGCCCTGGCGCGGCTGGTCGTCTTCAGCCATGCCCATGCGGTCGCGATCGCCCTGATCGCCGCGCTGTCCGTGATCGCCGGCGGGGTCGTCGGCAAGAGCCGGCTCGAGGTCAATACCGACACCGCGCTGATGTTCCCGGAGACGCTGCCCTGGCGGGCGGCGCAGCTCGAGTTCAATAAGGACTTCCCGCAATTCACCGACCTGATCGTCGGCGTCGTCGATGCCAAAATCCCGGAGGAGGCTGACGCGACCGCCGCCGCTCTGCAAGCGGCGCTGAAGGATGACAGGCAGCATTTCGTCGAAATCGGCCGGCCCGACGCCGTGCCCTACCTCCAGAAGGAAGGACTGCTGCTGCTCGACAAGCCGCAGCTGCAATCGACCCTGGACACGATCATCGCGGCCCAGCCCTTCCTGGCTGAGCTGTCGGCCGATCCCAGCGCGCGCGGCACCTTCAATGCGCTGGGGCTGATCGGCGCCGGCGTCGCCCAGGGCCAGGGCGATATCGGGTCCTATCTGCCGGCGTTGAACGGCTTTCATACCGCGATGGCCGGCGTGATCGCCGGCAAGGCGGAGCCGCTGTCCTGGCAGAGGCTGCTGGGCGGCAAGCTGGCCGAGCTCAGCGGCCAGTACAAGTTCGTGCTGTTCCGCATCCACCCCGAATTCGGCGCGCTGAAGCCCGGCGGCGCGGCGACCGACGCGATTCGCGCCGCCGCGGACAATCTGGAGTTCGTGAAATCGGGCGACGCCCATGTCCGCGTCACCGGCCCGGTGGCGCTGGCCGATGACGAATTCTCCACCGTCGCCCAGGGCGCCGTCGCCGGCATGATCGGCAGTGTTCTGCTGATCACTTTGTGGCTGTTCCTGGCCGTCCATACCTGGCGGCTGATCGTGCCGATCCTGCTGACGCTGGCGACCGGGCTCGTCTTCACCCTGGTCTTCGCCGCGCTGGCGGTGGGGACGCTGAACCTGGTCTCGGTCGGATTCGGCATCCTGTTCATCGGCATCGCGGTCGATTTCGCCATCCAGTTCAGCGTCCGGCTGCGCCAGGTCAGGGTGACCGTCGCCGAGCTGATCCCGGCGCTGGACGAGACCGGGCGGCGGGTGGGGCCGCAGATCCTGGTCGCCGCGGCAGCGACCGCGGCCGGCTTCCTCGCCTTTGTGCCGACCGATTTCCGTGGCGTCGCCGAGCTGGGGCTGATCGCCGGGGTCGGCATGATCATCGCCTTCTTCTGCACGATGATCTTCCTGCCGGCCTTCATCGCCGTGTTCCGGCCAGACGGCGAGCATGACGATGTCGGCTTCCGCTGGGGTGCGCGGGCGGACGCGGGGATGATCCGGCGGCGCTGGCCGGCGCTGGGCGCCTTCGCCGCGCTGGCGGTGCTGGGTGTGGCGCTGCTGCCCAGCCTCACCTTCGACCCGGACCCGCTGCACACCAAGAGCGCCGATACCGAGGCGATGCGGACGCTCTATGACCTGATCGACTCGCCAGTCACCAACCCGTTCCCGATCGATGTGGTCGAGCCCAATATCCAGGCCGCGGCCACGACCGCCGCCCGGCTGGACAGGCTGCCGCTGGTCGCCAGCACGCTGACAGTCGAAAGCTTCGTACCGGCGGACCAGGAGGCGAAGCTGGAGCTGATCGCCGACACCGCCTCGCTGCTCGGCCCTACGCTCGACAAGCCTTCGACGATCACGGCGGTGACGCCGGAGAAAATCCGTGCCGCGGCCGCCGCGGCGCTCAAGAAGATCGAGCCGGCGCTGCCCAAACTGCCGGGCACCCACCCGCTGGCGCTGATCGCCGGCGACCTCAGGCGGCTCCAGACCGCCGGCGACGACACGCTGCTCAGCGCCGACCAGGCGCTGTCGCGGTTCCTGCCGGCACAGCTCATGCAACTGCGCGACCTGCTGGGCGCCAAGGCGGTGACGCTGAAGGACCTGCCGCCCGAGATCACCCGCGACTGGGTGCTGCCGGACGGGCGCGCCCGGATCCAGGCGCTGCCGAAGAAAGAAGCGCGGGACAGCGCCGGGCTGCGGCGCTTTTCCGAGCAGGTGCTGACGGTGGCGCCCAATGCCGGCGGCGCGGCCGTGATCGTGGTGGCGACCGCCGACACGATCATCGGCGCCTTCCGCACGGCGGCGATCACGGCGCTGATCGCCATCGCGGCGATCCTGTTCATCACCTTGCGCCACCTCCTCGACATGGCGCTGGTGCTGGCGCCGCTGCTGCTGTCGGCGCTGCTGACCGTCGTGATCGTGGCCGGGGCGGCGCAGCCGCTCAATTTCGCCAACATCATCGCCCTGCCGCTGCTGCTGGGTGTCGGTGTGTCGTTCAATATCTATTTCGTGATGAACTGGCGCGCCGGCCGCCGCGACATACTGGGCTCGGCAACGGCGCGGGCGATCCTGTTCTCGGCGCTGACCACCGGCACAGCCTTCGGTTCGCTGGCGCTGTCGGCCCATCCAGGGACGGCCAGCATGGGCAAGCTGCTGCTGATCAGCCTGGGCTGCACCCTCGTCGCCAGCCTGACCTTCATCCCCGCCCTGCTGGCCGTGGCCCCCAGACCAGCCAGGAAACCGGCCAGGAAATAGATCAGGTCTTGGCCGCGGTCGGCCTGGCGTCGCTGTTGGTGCCCAGCCGGTGGCCGCGCCATACCACCTCGTCGACACCGAAGCTCGTGGCGATCTCGGCCACCGACAGCAGGTCGCGGAGCGGCAGCAGCCAGAACGGCGTCGGCAGGGCCGGGCGGCCGACCATCGGCTTCAGCGCCCAATCGATCGCGCCGGCCACGCCCCAGCGCACCGCCCAGGCGGCGGCGAACAACACCAGGCTCCAGCCCGCGCCGGCGCTCGCCAACACCGCCAGCAGCGCCCAGAACAGCGGATATTGCAGGGTCGAGCCGCAGAGCGAGACCGGGGCCAGCGCCCGGATGGTGCTGGTCCAGCGAATCTCGTGCTGCCACAACGCCTTGAGATTGGGCTCCGGCACCGTCGCGGTCGGGATCGTATCGGCGAGGCCGACCTTGAGGCCCAGCGCCTTGACCCGCTGGCCCATCACATTGTCCTCGGCCAGAAGCTGGACCAGCCCGCGGAAGCCGCCGGTACGCTCCAGCGTCTGCTTGGTCAGCATGGCCGTGCTGCCCAGGCAATCCTGCCGCCCGAGCGCGCGCGACAGCAGCACGCCCGGCAGGAAGCCGTGGCTGATCTGGGTCGAGCCCATCTTCGCCGCCCATCCGGTCTCAGTCGGCGGCGCGCCGATATAGAGGGAGGTGACGAGGCCGGTACCCGGCCTTTCCAACGTCACCACCAGCCGCTCCAGATAGTTGCGTGGCAGATGAAGGTCGCTGTCGGAGATGACGACGATCTCGTGCCTGGCCGAGGGCAGCATGTTGATCAGGTTGGCGACCTTGCGGTTCGGCCCGTGCGGCGTCGCGTCCACGACCACGGCGATGTCACGGCCGGGAAAGCGCCCGCGCACCCGCTCGAGCACGTCAAGCGCCGGGTCGTTCGGGTTCTGGATGCCGAAGACGATCTGGAAGGTGGGATAGTCCTGGCTGAAGCAGGAGACCAGTGCCTCCTCCAGCAGCGGCTCGTCGCCGCAGAGCGGTTTCAGGATCGTCACCGGCGGCGGATCGGCCGGCAGGGCGCCCTGCCCGCGCGCGGCGGCGAAGCGCCTGGCAACCCAGAGCCCGGCCAGGCATTGCGCCAGGCTGACCAGGGCGAGAACGGCCATCAGATCGGCGACGAAGGGCATCGGCAGGTCCAACCGTTATAGGAGCGCGTCATCTGTTCAAGCTGCCCCGACGGAAACAAGCCAATTTGCAATTCTTGTCCATCGGCCATAGGCGTACCATTAAGACCATGGAACTCCTGCCCCGCCTATGAAGAATTTCAAGCTCCTGTCGATCGCGCTGGCGCTGATCGGCGTGACCGGCGCGACGGGGCTGGTGGCCTGGTTCGGCTTCGACCGGGTGGCGCATGCGATCCTGTCGGTCGGAATTCTGGGGTTCGTGGCGTTCTGCGCCTGGCAATTGGTGGTCATGGGCGTCATGGGCGTCGGCTGGTGGGTGGTGGTGCCGCCCGGACAGCGGCGCCCCTGGCCTGTCTTCGTCTGGGGCCGGATGGTGCGCGACTCGGCGGCGGTCTGCCTGCCCTTCTCGCCGGTCGGCGGCTTCGCCATTGGCGCCCGCGCCATCACCCTGCACGGTATTTCCTGGCCGGTCGCGGCGATCTCGACAGTCGTCGACCTGACCGCCGAATTCGCCGCCGAGATCCTGTTCGCGCTGGGTGGGCTGATCGTCATTCTGGGCCGCACCTCCGACGCCGCCATCGCCCGCCCGGCCGAGATCGGGATCGCCGTCGCGGCCGCCGCGACGCTCGGCATCTTGAAGCTTCAGCGCGGCGTCGCATCTATCTTCGTGAAGCTGGGGAAGCGGCTCCTCGGCCAATGGTTCGCCGGGGCGGAACAAGACGGGATTTCGTCCGTTGAATTGACCGCGATGTACAGCGACACCGCGCGGCTGGTGCTTTGCACGGCGGCGCATGCGGCGGGCTGGATCGGAAAAGGTTTGGGCAATTGGATCGCATTCCGGCTGCTGGGATCGGACTTGGACTTGATGGGGGGCTTGGCGATCGAAGGATTGCTCCACATCATGATGGCCTCGGCAATCCTGATTCCCGGCTATGCCGGCGTGCAGGAGGCGGGCTATGTCGCCCTCGGCTCGCTCTTCGGCGTTCCGCCGGAAATCTCGCTCGGCGTGTCGCTGGTCCGGCGCGGGCGGGACGTCGCCATCGGGATTCCGATCCTCCTCGTCTGGCAGTTCATCGAGGCCCGGAATTTCAAAGGCAGGAACCTCAAAAGTGCGCCTGCGTCATAGGGGCGCTGTCTAACAGGTATGAGCAAACCGCATTTGCGATGTGCTGCGACGCAGCATACGTTGGCCCCAATTAAGGAGCGGAATTATGCGACCGTCGAATTTTCAAGGTAATATTCACATCATCAATTTTCCCCCCAGCACGTCGGCCGCCGAACTGGCGGAACTGTTCGACGATTTCGGCCTGGTGCTGGGCGCGCATATCAAATCCATCCCCTCGACCGGCGGGCATCTGCGCCTCGGCATCGTGTCGCTGGCGCCGGACAAGGTCGCCGACAAGGCGATCGAGGCGCTGCAGGGCTATCAGATGGGCGGGCAGAAGCTGAAGCTTAAGCGCGCCGTGAAGCCGGTGAAGGGCGAGAAGAAGGCCGGCGGGGCACTGCGCCGTGCCGCTGCCGATCGTCCGGCCCAGGCGCCGCGGCCGATGGCCTATAACCCCGCCGAGCATTTCCCGGCCCAGACCCCGGCCGAACCGCCGCGCAAGGTCATCGTCGAATATCGCGGCCGCCGTTCCATCAATCGGGCGATCACGCGCTAAAAGCCCCTCGCCCTCCGGGAGAGGGAGGGGCCCGCCGCTTTGGGCGGGAGGGTGAGGGGAAACAACTCTCCGCCTTACCCGAAACCGAGATCCCCCTCACCCTCCCAGCCTTCGGCTGGGCCCCGCCCTCTCCCGCGTCGCGGGCGAGGGATTTACTGCTCCTTCGGAATATCCAGCACCATCAAGGTCGTGCCCATGTGGGCGCAGAGGCGCCCCTGGGCATCCGTGATCCGCGCCTCGGCGGTGGCGGTGCGGCCGCCCAGATGGATCACCTTGCCCACGCAGGTCGCCCGGCCCGACGCCATGCTGACGGCGCGAATGAAATTGATGTGCAGTTCCAAGGTCGTGCAGGTCTTGCCGAAGGGCAGTCGCGAATGCACCGCGAGCCCTGCCGCCGTGTCGCAGAGCGCGCTCAAGATGCCGCCATGGACGCAGGCGATCAGGTTGTAATGCTGCTCCGCCGGGTCGAGCGCGAACACGACCTCCCCCGGTTCGACCGAGATCGGCTTGAAACCCTGCAGCTCGAAAGAAGGCGGCAAGGGCATCTCGCCCGCGACCATGCCGCGCAGAATGTCGATCCACGGCATCTTCTTCTCGACCCCCTGCAACAGCGCAGGGTCGGCCCAGGAGACGCTCATATGGCGGTTATGTTCGACAGGCATCGGTCTTCCTTGTTGTGCTAGCTGAGATCGGGCGGCAGGACGATAAAGGTCGCGATCATCAAACTGCAGAGTTTTCCAGCCGAATCCAGCACTTTCGCTTCGCATGTCGCCGAGCGCGCGCCGACCCGGATGGCCCGGCCAATCACGCTGATCCGGCCGGAAGCGACTGTCACCGGCTCCAGCAGATTCACCTGCATTTCCAATGTCGCGCAGCCCCCACCGAGTGGCCATTGTGTGAGGATGGCCTAACCGGCCGCCCGCCCCGGCTGCAGCGCTTCGAGGCCCTCCACGCGTCCTCGCCGGTCCCGCTCCTGGCGCGTGGCCAAGACCTCGTCGGAGCGTACCGCGCC
>CAZNNJ010000192.1:0-3103 GCA_964574305.1 uncultured Rhodospirillales bacterium
GCTCCCGATTGTGCTCGTCATGGCGGATGCCGGTGCCGGCGCTCATCACCTGCACGTCGCCCGCCTCGGTGCGGCCCTTGTTGCCCAAACTATCCTGGTGGGTGATCGCGCCGGTGTGGACATAGGTGATGATCTCCATGTCGGCATGGGGGTGGGCTGGGAAGCCGGTGCCGGGCGCGATCTCGTCGTCGTTCCAGACGCGCAGCGCGCCGACATTCATCCGCTTGGGGTCGTAATAGTCGGCGAACGAAAAATGGTGGTGGGCATTCAGCCAGCCGTGGTTCGCTGCGCCCAGGGTTGCAAAAGGTCTACGGTCGATCATCTCTATTCCTCCTGCGGCGGGCAGTGTTCGCCGCCACAGCGATGAAAATAGCGCTTTCGATTGATTTAAAAATAGAAACCACAGAAACAGATGGTTTCCAAACATGAGCATCCGATATGTTAGGAAATAACTAGCCCGCCGGATCGCGCCCGGGCCAGAATAGCGGGCAGCACGCGCATTCGATTGGATTTTCATGCCGGACAACGCAGTGACCGAAACGCCCGCCTTCACCCGCGCCGCGCGCGGGTTGATCGTCTTCGCCCACCCGGCGCTGGAGAAGGCGCGGGTGGCGCCGGCGATGTTGAGGGCGGCATCGGCATTGCCCTATTTTCCGGTGCGCGACCTCTACGATCTCTATCCCGACATGACCATCGACGTGCTGGCCGAGCAGGTGGCGATGGCGGTCAGCGACATCGTCGTGCTGCAGTTCCCGCTTTATTGGTACTCGGTGCCGGCGTTGCTCAAGGAATGGCTCGACCTGGTCTGGGTGCCGGGCTGGGCCTATGGCAAGGGCGGCAAGGTGCTGCACGGCAAGACGCTCGCCTGTGCCTTCTCCGCCGGCGGCAGCAACGAGGCCTATGGGCCGGAGGGTACCAACCGCTTCACCATCGCCGAGCTCATGCGCCCGTGGGAGCAGACGGCGGCGCTGTGCGGCATGCGCTGGATCCCGCCCTTCGTCATCCACAATGCCGGCGACCTCGACGCAGCGGCGCTGGCCCGGGAAGGGGCGCGCTACCGCAGCTGGCTGGAGGCCGAGGCGGCTGTAGCGATCGGAGGGCGCGGCTGATGGATAGCGTTCTTCTGGAGGTCTTTGTCTATCTCGCCTTCGCCGTCATCGCCGTGCCGGTTGCGACCCGCCTCGGCCTGGGGTCCGTGCTGGGCTATCTGGTTGCCGGGGCGGTCGTGGGCCCTTATGCGCTCAACCTGGTCGGCGACACGGCGGCGGTCGGCAATGTCGCTCAATTCGGCGTGGTCATCCTGCTGTTCCTGATCGGGCTCGAGGTCCGACCGGCGCTGCTGTGGCAACTCAGGACCGTGATCGGTGGCTTCGGCGCCAGCCAGCTTCTGGCCACCGGCTTCGTGCTGGCCGCCGTCGCACAGGCGCTCGGGCTGCCCTGGAAGGCGGCGCTGGTGGTGGGCTTCGTGCTTGCCATGTCCTCGACCGCCATCGTGCTGCAGATGCTGGACGAGAAGGGGCTGCGCCAGCGCGCGGTCGGCCGCTCGGCCTTCGGCGTGCTGCTGTTCCAGGACCTGGCGGTGATCCCGCTGCTCGCGCTGCTGCCGCTGGCGGCGATGAGCGACGCCGTGCCGGCCGCCGCCTCCGACGGCTTCCTCGCCCATCAGCCGAGCTGGGTGAAGGTCTTGGCCTCGTTCGGCGCCGTGCTGGGCGTGGTGGTCGGCGGCCGCTACATGCTGCGGCCGCTGTTCCGCATCGTCGCGCTGACGAGGCTGCGCGAGCTGTTCACCGCCTCCTCGCTGCTGCTGGTGGTGGGCGTGGCGCTTTTGATGGAGCTGGTCGGCCTGTCGCCGGCGCTGGGCTCGTTCCTGGCCGGGGTGATGCTGGCGGAGAGCGAGTATCGGCGCGAACTGGAGACCGACATCGAGCCATTCCGCGGCCTGCTGCTCGGCATCTTCTTCGTCACGGTGGGGGCCGGGCTCAATTTCGGGCTGATCGTGGCCCAGCCGCTGCTGCTGACCGGCCTGGTGGTGGGGCTGATGGCGGCGAAGGCCGCGATCCTGCTCGCGATCGGGCGCGTCTTCCGGCTTTCCTGGCGGGAGGCGGGGATGCTCGGCACCGCGCTCTCCCAGGGTGGGGAGTTCGCCTTCGTGCTGCTGTCGCTGGCGGCGGGAATCGGGGCGCTGCCCGCCGGGCTGGCGGCACTGCTGACCGCTTCGGTGGCGCTGTCGATGGCGGCGACGCCGCTCGCGGTGGCGGTCTATGAGCGGCTGACCCGGACCAAGGTCAAGGCCGCGCCCGAGCCGGACGGCAATTACGATCCCGGCATGCCAGAGGTGCTGATCGCCGGCTATGGCCGGTTCGGCCAGGTGGTGACGCGCATCCTCAAGGCCAACGGCCACCGCACCTCGGTGCTGGAAAATTCGGTGGAGCAGATCGAGCTGGTCCGCCGCTTCGGCAGCCAGGCCTTCTATGGCGATGCCAGCCGCGTCGACCTTCTGCGCGCCGCCGGAGCCGAGACGGCGCGGATCCTGGTTGTGGCGATCGACGACCGCGACAAGGCCAACGAGATCGTCGAAATCGCCCGGGAGACGTTCCCGCACCTCAAGATTCTGGCGCGCGCCTTTGACCGGCGGCACGCCTATACCTTGCTGGAGCGCGGCGCCTCAGTCGTTGAGCGCGAGCTGTTCGAGGGTGGGCTCGCCATGGCCGCCAGCACCTTGGAGGCGTTGGGCTGGCGCGCCTATCGGGCGGAGCGGGCGACACGCCTGTTCCGCCGCCATGACCTGCGCCTGTTCGATGAGCTGCGCGCCGTGTGGAGCGACGAGGAAGGCTATGTCAGCGCGGTGCGGGAAAGCTCGCCCCGGATGAACGACCTGCTGCGCGCCGACATTGCCCGGCTGTCGCCCGCGGCCGCCGATTCGGGCTGGGACACCGAAACCCGCTACCGCGAGCTGCGCGCCGAGCAGGCGGAAAAGGGCGTCAGCCCGGAATCAGCTCCCTGACCTTTTCCCAGGGGCGGCAAAGCTTCGCGCCGGTGGGTGTCATCACGATCGGCCGTTCGACCAGAGTCGGGTGTTCCGCCATCGCATCCAGGATCTGGT
>CAZNNJ010000192.1:3113-4061 GCA_964574305.1 uncultured Rhodospirillales bacterium
CGGGGGCGTCCAGTTTCACCGACCTGTAGACACCGCCGGTCCGGCGCAGCAGCTCGGCAGTCCTCATATTCATTTTCTTCAGCAGCGATTTCAGCGTCGTGCGGTCCGGCGGGGTCTTCAGATATTCGACGACCTTCGGTGCAAGTCCTTGATCGCGCAGATATTGCAGGGTATTGCGCGAGGTGCCGCAGCCGGGATTGTGATAGATTGTTACGTCCATGAGACAGCCTGTGTTGTGCGGAACTTTTGCCGTTGCTGGATCGTCTAGTAATACGGGACCAGGGTGGCAACATTGCCACACTCGCCGTGAATTTGTCTCGCGGCGTGGGAATTCCGCTGGCGCACTTGAATGGGACTAATATCGACCAATACTGTGGCAAGAGGGTCACTGTGGCGTCAGTCAACGAGCATCGCTTTTTTATGAAGATTTTCCGTGTCGGTTCGATCGCATCCGGCCTCCTTGCCGGAGCGGTCCTGTACATGCCGTTCCAAGCCAGTGCCGCCCCGCCATCCGCTGTCAATCCGGCGGTGCTGGCCTCGCACAAGGCGCTCTACACCGTGACGCTGACCGGTACGCATCCGGGAAGCGACTATCTCGATGTCAGCGGCAAGATGATCCTCGAATTCACCGATGCCTGCGACGCCTGGACCACCAACCAGAAATCGCTGCTGCGCACCGTGACCGGCGAGGGGACGGAGGCGCTGTCCCACAGTGATTTCTCCGCCTGGGAGAGCAAGGACGGCAGCGACTATAAATTCTCCGTCCGCCAGACCCAGGACGGGGATGTCAGCGAATTCCGCGGCCGCGCCCAGCGCGACGGGCCGGGCGATGCCGGCACCGCCCGCTACACCAAGCCGGAGAAAGCGAACTACAAGCTGCCGCCGCATTTCGTCCTCCAGACTGCCCAGCAGGTGAAGCAGATCGAATATGCAAGCAAGGGCGGGCAA
>CAZNNJ010000192.1:4071-8760 GCA_964574305.1 uncultured Rhodospirillales bacterium
GCCTCGACAGCTATCTCGGCGCCACGCAGCTCGGACGCATCGAATATGCCCGCAAGGGCGGCCATTTCCTCTCCGGCGATATGTTCGACGGCAGCGAAGGCGGCGGCTCCGCGCATTACAATGCCGTGGTGCTGAAGACCCCGGCCAAGGATCCGGCCACCAGTCTCAAGAACCCGCTGCTCGACAGCCCGCTGCATCGCGTGCGCATCGCCTTCTATCCGCCGGCCGGCGCCGACGACAAATCTGACGTCCAAAAGGCGGATGGCCAGCCTGCTGGCGACAGCAACGAAGAGCCGGAATACGAGATGACCATGACCGTGCACGACAACGGCGTGGTCAGCGACTATGACTATGACTACCAGGACTTCAGCGTCCACGGTCAGCTTCAGGCGATCCAGACCCTGCCGCGTCCGCATTGCTGATTTCCGGCCCGCTCTGGCATTGCAAATTGCAACTAATGAATGATTTTAATAAAAATGTTCTTTCATTTGTTATTTCCTGAAATTCGCGCTTATTGAACTGCTGGATCAATTCCTTGTGCCTGATGCATACTGCCGGTCGATAACGGTATGGTGTTCAGGCTCAAATTCGGGATAGCGGCGGGCGATGAAGACGATTTTGATTGTCGAGGATAACGAACTCAACATGAAGCTTTTCAACGATTTGTTGGAGGCTCACGGCTACGCTACGCTGAAGACCCGAGACGGGATCGACGCGCTGAAGATGGCGCGCGAACATCATCCGGACCTCATCATCATGGATATTCAGCTGCCTGAGGTTTCAGGGCTGGACGTGACGAAGTGGCTGAAGGAAGATGAGAAATTGCGGGACATCCCCGTTATTGCGGTCACTGCGTTCGCGATGAAGGGGGATGAGGAAAAAATACGAGAAGGCGGATGTCAGGATTATATCGCCAAGCCGATTTCCGTGACGAAGTTCCTGGAGACTGTCGCCAAGCATTTGCATTGATCGCCGGAGAACGGTGAGAAAAAATGCCCGCGCGCGTCCTCGTCGTCGATGATCTGGTGCCGAACGTAAAGCTGCTTTCGGCTAAGCTGCAGGCTGAATATTTCGACGTGATGACCGCGTCCTCGGGCCCCGAGGCGCTCGACAAGATCGCCGAATCTCCACCCGACCTGATCCTGCTCGACGTGATGATGCCGGGCATGGATGGTTTCGAGGTCTGCCGGCGGCTGAAGTCCGACGCCAAGACCACGCATATCCCGATCGTCATGATCACCGCGCTCTCGGACTCGGAAAACCGCGTTCGCGGGCTCGAGGCCGGGGCCGACGACTTCCTGACAAAGCCGGTCAACGACATCGCGCTGTTTGCCCGTGCGCGCTCGCTGATCCGCCTCAAGCTCACCTCCGACCAGTGGCGCCTCAGGGAGCGTACCTCCCACCAGTTCGCCATGCTGGAGGAGGACCGCCCGATCATCGATGAGCCGGCGGACCATGCCCGCATCCTGCTGATCGAGGACGGGCGCTCGATCGTCGAGCGCATCACCACGACCCTGGCGACCGACGAGGACGACCTCGTCATCAAGGCGACCAGCGCCGACGCGCTGGCTTCGCTCGACAGTGAGCCGGGCTACGATTTGATCATGATCAGCCTGCTGCTGGCCGAGGAGGACGGCCTGCGTCTTTGCTCCCAACTGCGCTCCCGCGAGAGCACGCGGCAGATCCCCATCCTGCTGCTGGCCGACGAGCAGGAGATGAAGCGCGTCGCCAAAGGGCTGGAACTCGGCGCCAACGACTATATCCTGCGGCCGATCGACCGGAACGAGCTTCTGGCCCGCGTGCGTAGCCAGATCCGGCAGAAGCGCTACCAGGACCGGCTGGTCGCCAATTATACCGCCAGCCTGTCGATGGCGCTGACCGACGCGCTGACCGGCCTGTTCAACCGCCGCTACGTCATGGGCCATCTCGAGCGGCTGGTCGCGCGCTCGGGCGAGCAGAAGAAGATTTTCGCCGTCCTGATGCTCGACATCGACCACTTCAAGAACGTCAACGACACGTATGGGCATGCGGCGGGCGACATGGTGCTGAAGGAATTCGCCCATCGTCTGTCGCGCCACATGCGCAATTTCGACCTGGTGTCGCGCATCGGCGGCGAGGAATTCCTGGTCATCCTGCCGGATGTCGATATCGCCATGGTCGGCGCCATCGCGGGCCGCCTGTGCGCGGTGATTGCCGACGAGCCGATCGTCTGCACGCCGGAAGGCACGAAGATCAGCGTCACCACCAGCGTCGGCGTGACCCTGGCGGGCGAGCGGAACGAACCGGTCGACGCGGTGCTGAAGCGCGCCGACACCGCCCTCTACCGGGCAAAGAACTCCGGCCGCAACCGGGTCGAGACGGAACTGGCGCCGAGCTGACGCTCCGGGCACAAAAAAGCCGCCCAACGGGCGGCTTTCCACAGTCTCGGGAACCCGAAACTTATTTGATCTTGGCTTCCTTGAACGCCACGTGCTTGCGCGCGATCGGATCGTACTTGTTCATCTCAAGCTTCTCCGTCGCCTTACGCGGGTTCTTCTTCTTGACGTAGAAATAGCCGGTGTCGGCTGTGCTAACCATTCTAATCAGTACGGTGGACGGCTTGGCCATGGTCACGAATCCTGTTGGCGACCGCGGCGGCGGTCGGCGAGGCGGCAGAAAATACGCATTTCGCGTTTGAAGTCAATGTCAGCGCCGTAGGCGGCGACGGACCGATGCACTATAGAATACAGTTAACAGGACCTAACGACATAAAAACCGGATAGGGAGAACACTATGTCTAGCGCGGGGCGAATTGCAGCGTGTTTTGGGGGGGTGTTTTTCCTGGTGGTGTTGCCGGTCGCCGCTGTTGCCGCGCCGCCGCTTGAGATCTACGGATCGCTGCCGCAGACCGAGGCAGTCGATCTGTCTGCCGACGGAAGCATGCTGGCCTTGGTGGAGACCGAGGGTGACCAGCGCGTCCTGCTGATCGAAACTGTCGATGGCCGCCCGATCGCCAAGGCCGGAGTCGGCGACATGAAACTGTCGGGCATCGAATGGGCCGGGAGCGAGTATGTCGTGGTCTATACACACAGCACGGCGCGTCTCAGCATCCACAGCCGGCATGAGCAGGAATTCACCCAAGGCATCATCCTCAACGTGAAGGACGGCAGCGCCAGGCCGCTGTTGCGCGCCTCCGGCGATTACCTGTCGGCGGTCTTCGGCCATCACGGGCTCAGGAAGATAGATGGCCATTGGTTCGGCTATTACGGCGTCGTGCCGACCGAACGTTCGATGGATGGGACCAGCAATTCGGGATATTTCAAGCAACGCTTCCCCGACCTCTACAAGGTCGACCTCGAGACCGGCGCCGTGACCCGGGTGACGCGCGGCGCCGCCGATTCGCGCAGCTGGGCGGTCGACGGCGATGGCCATGTCATCGCCGAGTCGGAATACGATCCCAATAACGGCAACTGGAAAGCCTTCCTGCCCGGTTCGGCTGACAAGCCGCTGATCTCGGGGAATTCGCCCTTCGGCTTCCGGCTCGCCGGCCTGTCGCGCACGCCGGGAACCGTGCTGGTCAGCGAGGGCGCCACCAACGGCTCGATCATGGAGCTGCATCTGGACAGCGGGAAGACCGAGACCTTCCTGCCGTCGGGCAAGGCCATGCAGCTGATCCATGCGCCCGGCACTCATCTGCTGCTGGGCGCGGTGATGGTCGACGACAATGACAGCATCATGTTCGACCCGACCCTGGACCGCCATCTGCGCAGTATCGCGAGGGCATTCGCGGGCGATGCCGTCAGATTGGTTTCGGTCAGCGACGACATGAGCCGGATCGTGCTGCACGTATCCGGGAAAAGCACCGCCGGTACTTGGCAACTGGTGGATTTCAAGTCGGGCAAGGCGACGCCCGTGGCCGACGACTATCCGAAAATCCAAGAGAGCATGCTCGGCCCCGGATCCATGATCGACTAACGCCCCGCGGACGGCTTGCCGCTTCAGGGCGTCCTGACCCTGCCGCCCGGAGTTGCGCCCCGCAACCTGCCGTTGGTGATGCTGCCGCATGGCGGTCCCGAGGCTCGCGACTGGGTCCATTTCGACTGGATCGCCCAGGCCTTCGCGGTACGCGGCTATGCCGTGTTCCAGCCCAATTTCCGAGGCTCGACCGGTTACGGTCCGGATTTCCGCAACGCCGGCTTCGGCCAATGGGGGCGCAAGATGGAGACCGACGTCTCGGACGGCATCGCAGCGCTGGCCGCGAAGGGCATCGTCGATCCGCATCGCGTCTGCATCGTCGGCGCCTCCTATGGCGGCTATGCCGCGCTCGCGGGGGTGACGCTGCAGCACGGTTTCTACCGCTGCGCTGCCTCCTATGGCGGGGTCAGCGATCCGCGCGACATGATCTATGAGGCGAAATCGCACGATAACGGCGACACCCAGCATTATGCCGATCCGGCCATGCGCTACTGGCTGTCCTATCTGGGCTTCGAGACGCCCAGCGATCCGGGGCTCGTGACCGTGTCGCCGCAGGAGCAGGCGGGGAGCGCCGACGCGCCGGTCCTGCTGGTCTATGGCGAAAAGGACACGGTCGTGCCGCCGCGGCAGAGCACCGACATGGCTTCGGCCCCGAAGCATGCCGGAAAGCCGGGGGGCGTGGGCGAACTCGACGCCGAGCGTCATTGGCTGTCGCGCCCCGCCACGCGGCTCCAA
>CAZNNJ010000193.1:0-2562 GCA_964574305.1 uncultured Rhodospirillales bacterium
GCGTGGCCGTTCCTGGGGTCCGCCCATCGCCTCACAGACGGTCATGCGCGTATCGCCGAATCCGTAGTGTCCCAGAAGCTCGGCCAGCTTGGCCGGCGTCGTGCCATCCCAGGACAGGGCCAGCACGCGGCTGCGCGGCTGCAACGCAGGCAGTATCCGCTCCAAAGCGCGCCCATGCAGCGTGACCAGCGCGCAGTCCTGCAAAGCCCAGCCAAGCCGGTTCGCAGCCAGGCTAAAGGCGGAAGCGCCGGGCAGGCAGATCATCTCCTCGGGCGGCACCGCGCCGGCCAGCAACGAGCCGATTCCGTAGAAGAACGGATCGCCAGTGGCGATCACCGCGACCGGTTGGCCACGCCGTGCCAGGATGGCCGGGAAACTGTCCTGGATCGGCGACGGCCAGGCCATCGTCTCACCCGTGACCGCGCCGGCGACCAGGTCGAGATGCCGGTGTCCGCCGACGACCAGCCGGGCCTCAGCGATCAGTGTCTTCGCCGCATCCGAAAGCCCGGCCAAACCGTCCTCGCCGATGCCGATGATCGACAGCCAGCGGCCGTTGGCGTTCAATGCCGCGCTCATGCGGCGATTCCCGGCAAGGCGATAGGATGCGGCTTCTCATACTTGGCGGCACGACGGAGGCGAGCGCGCTGGCCCGCCATATCGCGGGACGCAGCGATCTCGAGGCCGTCCTGTCGCGGGCTGGCCGCAAACGGAACCCGGTGGCGCCACCGTTCCCCTATCGCACGGGCGGTTTCGGCGGCGTGGCCGGGCTGAAATCCTATCTGGCCGACAGCAGGACCGACGCGGTGATCGACGCCACCCACCCGTTCGCCGCACAGATGTCGCTCCACGCCGCCGAGGCCTGCCGCGATCTCAAGCTGCCGCTGGTCCAGTTCACCCGCCCGCCCTGGCGCCCGGCCGAGGGCGACCGTTGGCTCGCTGTGCCCGACATGGAGGCAGCCGCCGAGGCGCTGGGCACGGCGCCACGGCGCGTGCTGCTGACTGTCGGCGGATTGCAGCTTGCCGCCTTCGCCGCCGCGCCCCAGCATCACTATGTCGTCCGCACCATCGATCCGCCCGAGGCCGCTGGATCGCTGCCCGACCATAGGCTGATCCTGGCGCGCGGGCCGTTCGCGCTGGAGGCCGAGATCGCGCTGATGCGCGACGAGCGCATCGACGTGCTGGTCACCAAGAACAGCGGTGGCGGTGCGACCGAGGCCAAGCTGGAAGCGGCGCGCAGGCTGGGCATCGAAGTCGTCATCGTCGAACGGCCGCAAACGGCCGGGGTGCCGGCGCTGGAAAGCCTCGACGCGGCGATGGGGTGGATCGAGAAGGTCTGTCTGCGTCGATAACTTATCCCGCCAGGGCCTGCGATGAACCTCGCCCCAACGGGGAGAGGTCGGATCGCAACGCGGTCCGGGTGAGGGGGCGGCGAGCGCAGCGAGCCCTTCGGGGCGGCACAGGCCTAACGGAGACACCCCCTCACCCGGCGCTATGCGCCGACCTCTCCCCGCGGGGGCGAGGTCATTCTTGCAGGCCGTCGTCATGAGACTTTGCCATAAGTACGCGGCGTCAGCAGCCACGGCGCTTGGCCCGGCCGGTCGATGAAACGGGTCTCGCTGGAGCCGATCAGCACAAGTGTGCTCATGTCGGCCACGGAAGGGTCGGCCTCGGCCAGGGTGGTCAGCGCGATCCGTTCATCGTCGCGCCCGACCGCGCGGGCGAAGGCGACCGGGGTGGTCGCAGCCTTGGCATCGCGAAACAGCGCGAAGGCATCGTGAATCCGCTCGGGCCGCGCCTTGGAGGCAGGATTGTAGAGCGCGATGACGAAATCGCCCTCCGCCGCGGCGCGCAGGCGGCGCTCGACGATCGACCAGGGCTTCAGATTGTCCGACAGCGAGATGGCGCAGAAATCATGGCCCAAAGGCGCGCCCAGCCGGGCGGCGGCCGCCTGCATCGCCGAGATGCCGGGAATGACGGTGATGTCCAGCGAGCGCCAGGCCGGATCGCCGGCCTCGATTGCCTCCAGCACCGCCGCCGCCATGGCGAAGATGCCGGGATCGCCGCCCGACACCACAGCGACCTGGCGGCCCTCGGCGGCCATGGTCAGCGCGTGTTTCGCGCGGTCGATCTCGACCCGGTTGTCACTGGCGTGGCGGCGCTGGCCGGGGCGCTCGGGCACGCGGTCGACATAGGGCTGGTAGCCGACGATATCGCTGGCAGCCTCCAACACGGCGCTCGCCTCGGGCGCGAGCCAGCAGGCCGGACCGGGACCGAGACCGACGACCGCCAGGCTGCCCGTCACGCCTCCCCCTGTCACGGGCGCCGCCCCTGGCCGGGGCACCCCGCTCCACGGCGGCGTCCCCCCCACACTCCGGACCCCGGTCCGCCAGGCGCCCAACCGTTCGGCGCGGCAACCCGCGACCAGGGCGCCGCCATCCACCGCCCCGGCGGCGATCATCCGTCGCAGGCCGGCGCGGTCGCGGCAGATCCAGGCGCCACCCGCCCGGATCAGCAAGGGCGGGGCGCCGAGCAGCGCGCGGCCGGTGGCCTGCTCATGGTGGG
>CAZNNJ010000193.1:2572-8736 GCA_964574305.1 uncultured Rhodospirillales bacterium
GGCCAGCAGGCCGGACGGGGACCGGGAACGACGACCGCCAGGTGGCCCGTCACGCCTCCCCCCGTACCGGGCGCCGCCCCTGGCCGGGGATCAGGATCAGCGAGAAATAGGGGGCCTTGCCGTCGAGCTTTTCGGCGAGCGGCATCACCAGCTCGTCCGCCATCGTGCCACGCTCGACATAGATCGCGCGCGACAGCAGCCCAGCCTCGGCCACCGCCTCGCGTACTTTGGCGAAGTTGCGGCCCAGCTTCATGATCACGGCGGCGTCGGTGGCCCTGAGCCGTTCGACCAGCCCGTCATGCGGCAAGGTACCGGGCAGCACCGACATCGTGTCGTCGCCCCAGGTCATCGGCTCCCCCGCTACCGACCAGCAGCCGGTCATGCCTGTGACGCCCGGCACCAGCGTCACCGGATAGCGGTCGCGCAGCCGGATATAGAGATGCATGAACGAGCCGTAGAACAGCGGATCGCCCTCGGCCAGCAGCGCCACATCGCGCCCGGCATCGAGATGCGCCGAAAGCCGGGCCACCGCGTCCTCATAGAATTCCTTGAGCACCGAGACATAGACCGGGCTGTCGAAGGCATGCTCGGTCGTCATCGGATAATGGAGCGGCACTTCCTCGGCCTGCCCCGTCATCCATTGATCGACGATGGCGCGGGCGTTGCCGCGCCGCCCGGCCTTGGCGAAATAGCTGACGACTGGTGCCGACTGGATGAGGCGGAGCGCCTTGAGCGTCAGCAGTTCCGGATCGCCGGGACCGAGCCCAATGCCGTAAAGACGACCCGTCATTCCTGCGCGCTCGCCAGGGCGTTGATCGCGGCGGCGGTCATGGCACTGCCGCCCTTGCGGCCGCGCACCGCCAGATAAGGCACGCGCCCGTCGGCGATCAGCGCTTCTTTCGACTCCGCCGCGCCGACGAAGCCGACCGGCATGCCGATGACGCAGGCCGGCATCGGCGCGCCTTCATCCAGCATCTCCAGCAGGCGGAACAGGGCGGTCGGCGCGTTACCGATCGCCACTACCGCGCCACCCAGCCGGTCCCGCCACAACTCCATCGCTGCGGCGGTCCGGGTGTTGCCGAGCTGTTTGGCGAGGTCCGCCGTGCGCGGATCGTCAAGCGTGCAGACGACCTGGTTATCCGCCGGCAGGCGCGATCTTGTAACCCCGTTCGACACCATTTTGGCGTCGCAGAGGATGGGCGACCCGGCCGCCAGCGCCCTGATCCCGGCCAGGACCGCCCCAGGCGCGAAGGCGATATCGGCGGCGACCTCCACCATGCCGCAGGCATGGATGATCCGCACCGCCACCCGCTCCTCCTCCGGCGTGAACCGCTCCAGGTCCGCCTCGGCCCGGATGATGGAAAAGGAGCGGCGGTAAATCTCCGCGCCGTCGCGGATATAGTCGAGTGTGGCGGTCAATTCGCAGGGTCCTGGGTCGTGTTCGCCGCCATCTGTCGCAGATAGTCCGCAGCCTCGTCCAGCGTCAGGCCCTTGCGCAGCGGCGTATCGGACGGCGCGCCGTTGCGGATCAAGTCGTAGAGGCCTTCATTACCGACTAGCGTAACCGGCGCCGGGCGGGGATGGGCGCAGCCCTTGGCGCAGCCGGAGAGATGGAGGAATTGGGTTTCGGCCAACAGCGGGGCCAGCATGGCGGCGTCTTCGCGGATGTTCGTGGTCGCCCTTTTGCAGGCCGGAGCGCCGACGCACGCAGCGACGCGGCAGCGGGGATCGGCGGCATCGAGGATGAAGGCATCCGGCGGCAGGGCCTGGGCCAGACCCGCCGCCGCTTCCGCGGAGGGGCATGGGATGAGGATGGCGCGCCAGGGGGTGAGGCGGAGTTCGGTCGCGCCTGCCCTGGCTGCGTGTTCGACCAGATATTGCAGATCGCCGGCTGTGACGCGGCCAAAAGGAAGACCGATTCCGACAACAGCGCCTCCCCCCTTGAGGGGGAGGTCGGACCAAAGGTCCGGGTGGGGGGTACTGCCGCCGCATCGCCGGTCTCGTCGAGAAGGCGGCGCCAGTCCCCCCCACCCGTCGATGCTTCGCATCGCCGACCTCCCCCTCAGGGGGGGAGGCGTTTTCGAATTGCGCGTGAGACCGATGTCATCCGCAACGACCGGCGCCCCGACGCGCCCCACCAAATCGCGCATCCGGCGCGCATCACCGCGCCGCCTAAGGAACACGCCGGCCAGCCTTGCGCCGACATCAGCCAGTTCATCCGGCCGGACCGGCCCCAGCCACTCGTCCGGCGCACCGTCCAGCCGGATGCCGAAAGCCGGCCCATGCACCGCCTCGAACCGCACGTCCGCCCGTACCTCGCCAAGCCCGAACCGGCCGCTATCATCGACCGCGAAGCAGAATTTCGCCGGCAGCCGGAAAAACTGCGAATCGCCCGCCAGCCGTGCCTCCAAGGCCATCACCAGAGGACGGATATCCAGCAAGGCATCGGGATCGAGCCCGGCCAGCGGGCTGGCGATCACATTGCGGATCGCCTCGCCGTCCGGGTCCGCGTCCAGCAGGCCGGCCTCGGCGATGGCGCCCTGCAAGCCCAGCAGGCTGGCATCGGTGACGCCGCGTATCTGCAGGTTGGCGCGGCCGGTGAGATCGATCTCTCCATTGCCGAAGCGGCTGGACCAGTCGGCGATCCGCGCCGCGAGATCGAGCGGGACGATGCCGCATGTCAGTTTCAGCCGGACGATCAGACCGTCACCGCTTTCCATCGGGCGGAGCACGCCGGGGCACCAGCCTTTTACGGCGGGCGCGGTCATTCGGCGGCCAGCCGCAAGGACGCCAGGATCGCCGACGTCGAATTCCGCCGGGTGGTCCAGAAGCCGCGACGGATGGCTTCATCGAACTTGCCGGCCATGCCGCGCGCGGCGGCCAGGTTGGCCTCGAGCAGAAAGCCGCGGACCTGCTCGTCACCCAAGGTCGCGTCGAACAGCAGGTCGAACTGACGGCTTTCGGTTACGTCCGCCAGCGCGGCATAGGCGAAGAAATTGTCGACCGATTCGGCGATCTCAGCCGCGCCGCGAAAACCGTGGCGCATCTGCCCGGCGATCCAGCGCGGGTTGGTGGCGCGGGCGCGCAGCACACGGGCGACCTCCTCCCGCAGGGTGCGTATCTTCGACCTGTCGGGCGTTGTCGTATCGGCGTGGTAAAGCGCCGGGCTATTGCCGAGCGACGCGGCGGCGGCGGCGAAACCGCCCTCATGCTCGGCGAAAGCGTCGGCGCCAAGCACATCCTGGTCGGCCAGGTCCTGGACATGGACGAAGGCATCGGCCTCGGCGACGCGGATGCGGAAATCCGGTGCGGCCGGCACGCCCTCGGCATCGGCGCCATAGGCGTGGGAGGTGGCGTCGAGATAGGCGTCGCCCAGCGCCCGCCGCTCCTGCCAGTCGCCACTGTTGAGCAGGCGGGAGACGCCGACGCCGTACTGGCCGGGCGCGGCGCCGAACACGCGCAGGCCGGCATCGCCGCCGCGGACGCTGGCCGCCAGCGGATTGTCCTCCGGTGCCTCATCCTGCTCCGCCACCGCCCGCACCGCCGCGTCGAACAGCACGATCTGGCTGGGGAAGACGTCGCGGAACAGGCCGGAAATACGCAGGGTCACGTCGACACGCGGCCGGCCGACGGCGGCGAGCGGCATTATGTCGAAGCCCGAGACGCGGTTGGAGCCGGCATCCCAGCGCGGCTTCACACCCATCAGTGCGAAGGCCTGGGCAAGGTCGTCGCCACCGGTGCGCATGCTGGCGCTGCCCCAGATGTCGAGCACCACGCGGCGGGGCCATTCGCCGTGGTCCTGGACGTGGCGGGTCAGCATCTCCTCGGCGGTGCGGCGGCCGATCTCCCAGGCGGTGCGGGTCGGCACGGCGCGCGGGTCGATGCCGTAGAGATTGCGGCCGGTCGGCAGCACGTCGGTCCGTCCCCGCGCCGGGGCGCCAGCCGGGCCGGGCGTGACGAATTTCCCGTCCAGCGCAGCGATCAGCCCCCGCATCTCAGCCTCGCCGCAGGCATCGAGCAGGCCCTCGATCACCATGGTGTCGGCACTGCTCAGCGCCGCCAGCGACGCAGCGGATTCGGCGCGGCGCGCCGGCTCCGGCGCCTGGCCGAAGACATGCAGCCCGTCGCCGACGCGCATATCCTTGAGATCGCAGAGCCAGGCGTCGAGCTTCATCAGCGCCTCGGCCAGCTCGGTGTCGGGCACGATGCCCGATTCCGCCGCAAGCCCTGTGTCCTGGGCGCGCGCCATGATCACATCCGCCAGCCGCGCGGCACGGCGCGGGTCGAGCGATTGCGCCTCGGCATATTCGTCGAACAGGCCTTCCAGCTCGGCCGCAGCACCGTGCGCGCCGGCGGCGATGAGCGGCGGGGTCAGGTGGCCGACCGTGACGGCGGCGGTGCGGCGCTTGGCCTGGGCCGCCTCGCCGGGGTTGTTGACGATGAAGGGATAGATCAGCGGCACCGGTCCCAGCAGAACCTGCGGGGCGCAGACATCCGAGAGGGCGACCGCCTTGCCCGGCAGCCATTCCAGCGTGCCGTGCGTGCCGCACTGGATGACGGCATGGACCCGCTCGACATGCCGCAGCCAGAGATAGAAGGCGACATAGAGGTGGCGCGGCGGCAGCAGCGGGCTGTGATAGTCGGTCTTGCGCGATCCGACGCTGCCCCGGTCGGGCTGGACCGTGACCAGGAGACTGCCGGCGCGGACAACGCGGATATGAAAGGCGCCATCCCTGACCGCCGCGTCGTCGCTGGGCGAACCCCAGGCAGCGCGGACCCCGTCAACGAACATGGCAGGCAGATCGGCCAGCAGGCGTTCGTAATCGGCAACGGGCAGAACGGCAGCGGTTTCCCCCGCCGCCAGCGCCGCGACCAGGGCTGCCTCGTCATCCGGCAGGCCGGTATCGTACCCCTCCCGCGCCAGCCGCCGGCTGACGGCGATCACGCTGCGCGGCGTATCGAGGCCGACGGCATAGCCGGTGCGGCCGCCCTTGGCGGGATAGTCCGACAGGATGCAGGCGAGCCGCCGTCCGCTGCGCGGCGTTAGCCGTAACCGGGTCCAGCCGGCGGCAAGATCGGCGGCATGGGCGATTCCGCCTGGTTCGGGAGCATGCATCAGCCGGGTGAATTCCAACGCCTCGCTGCGCCCGGTCTCGCCCTTGAAGGAAATCGCGCCGGCGAGGATGCGGCCGTCGAATTCGGGCAGGACGACATTCATCGCAAGATCGGCCGGCCCCAGCCCGCGCTGCGACTCCGCCCATTGTGCCCGTCCGCCGCCGGAGAGCACGAGCTGGAAGACCGGGGCATCCGCGCTGTCCAGAACCGAGCCGCTACCGTCG
Source organism: uncultured Rhodospirillales bacterium (assembly GCA_964574305.1). GTDB lineage: Bacteria > Pseudomonadota > Alphaproteobacteria > BOG-932 > Roseiterribacteraceae > BOG-932. Next base: position 7,912 of record CAZNNJ010000193.1, read on the forward strand.
AGGCTTGCCGAAAAGGCGGTGAGGTTGAGGATGACGTCCGGTGTCTCAGCCGCGATCAGGCCGCGCAGCGGCCCGATGACAGCCTCGTCCTTCAGGCTGGTGACATAGGCGGCCGTGACGGCGAAGCCGTGTGCCGCCAGTGCATCCGCAAGGGCAATGACGGGTGCCGTGTCGGCGGCCAGCATCCAGGCGCGGTAAAAGACGATGAGGGCTTGGGAAGCCCCCCCAACTTCATTTCGCCTCCCCCCTTGAGGGGGAGGTCGGCGGCGTGCAGCATCGAGTTTGCCGAACGCCGGCACCGCGACCGGCTCCGGCGCGGCTGCCTGCGCCGAGAAATAGCCGGCAACCAGCTGCAAACAGGCTCCGATATTCTCCGGCCCGCCGGCTGAAAAATACGCCCCGATCCGCCGCAGCTCTGCCATCGGCAAAGTCGAAGCTTCGTCCAGCCGTGCGTCCTCGCGATGGTCGCCTGGGACGATGGCGAGGTGGATGCCGCGTTCGCGGGCCAGCATCGCCAGCTCGTCGACGCCATAGCGCCAGTAATCCTTGCCGCCCAGCAGGCGGACCAGGACCAACCTGGCCTTCCCAATCACCTTTTCGGGAAAGAAAACGACCGAGCACGGCTGGCCCAGACGCTCTTGTTTGAGGGGAAAGAAACGAAAGACGACGCTGCCGGCCGCTATGTGCTGTTCATGAAGGCCCACACCCTGGCGGCGCAGGCGGGTGATGTCGCAACGGCGCCGCAGGCCGCCGACGAAATGGCCCGGAATTCCACTATCGCAACACCGTTGATCTTCCAGGTGAAAATCCCGGTACTGGACGAAA
>CAZNNJ010000194.1:0-8668 GCA_964574305.1 uncultured Rhodospirillales bacterium
TCAAGGCCATGTGAGCCCAAGCGCGCGCCGGTCCAGCGCATGGAGGCGCGCTTGTGTGTGCACCATGTCTAGGGTCATTGCGCGGCGGCTTGCTGGTGAGGCATCGGCGATGATCCCGGAGGTCCTCCAGGTCATGGCTGGGCTGACCCCCGGAACCTGAGCCATGACATAGCCTGGCCGCGTGAGATGCGTCCCGTCGGCATCCAGCCAAAGCTGCGGTGGCACCGGCACATCGGTGCGTTCGAGCGCGCGCTGAAGCCTATACTGCGCGGTCACGTCGTAGCGATGGAACAGCCCTTGCGCAGGCAGGAAGCGCAGCACGAGATTTCGTTCTGCTCGGCCCTCTGCGGTATCGTAGGCCGCGTCGAACAGCAGCGTGCCGTTGGAGCCGCCAGCCGCGGTACCCACTTGGCGCACGTTGGAGACGACCACGTTTCCACGCACGTCGCTTTGCGCCTGGATCAGGGCGGTCAGCCGGCGCGCCCATTCTTCCGGCGGCGTATCCGCGAAGCGCGCCTTGCGCGTGATGGCGACGATATCGGCGCCCATTTCCTTGTTGTACGTCCCATCCGTGCTCATCGTTACCTGTCCTTCAAGTTCCGGCCGCGCGGCTCTTGGAGGCGCCGGCTACGCGAAATCAAGCCGGCACGAGCTCCATTGACCGGCCAGTCGCCGCCAGCCTGCGATCCGGGACGGCCTGCGGCAATGTCCGCGCGCGACAGTGCGATTGATGAAAATGAGCAGAACGGTCGCTGGAACCGCATTTCCTGTCAGTTCTGGTCAACCCTGCCGTTGGCTGACGCCATTGTTCGTATGGCATCGGGACGGATTATCGATGGTCCTATGGAGGAAGTGATGTCCCTGTTCGATCTGAGTAAAAAAACCGCACTTGTAACCGGCGCAGCCAAGGGGATCGGGCGCCAGACTGCCCTGGATCTGGCAGGACTTGGTGCCCGTCTGGTGCTGACCGACATCGACGTCGGCGGCGTGGAAAGCTTGCGGGAGCAGATCGCCAGAGAAGGCGGCGCGGCGCTGGCCTTCGCGCACGACGTGTCGAAGGCTGAAGATTGGGATCGCGTTCTGGGCGAAGTGGAGCGCGAGTGCGGGAGGCTCGACGTGCTCGTCAACAACGCGGGCATTATCCTCAACCGCCGGTTTGTCGATACGACCTTCGATGAGTACCAGCGGGTCATGCGCATCAACGTCGACAGCATATGGCTGGGCTGCCAGGCGGCTTTGCCGCTGATGACGGAGTCGGCAAAGACTACCAAGGGCTCGTCGATCGTCAATTTGTCCTCGATCTACGGTCAAGTGGCCGGGCCAATTCATGCGGCCTACAGCGCTTCGAAGGGAGCGGTTCGCTTGCTGACCAAGGCTTTGGCCGTGGAGTTTGCCCGGATGAAGACGGGCATTCGCGTCAATTCGGTACATCCGGGCCCTGTCGACACGGACTTGGGGATGAGCGGCTTCATTGACGGAGTGAAGCTTGGGATCTTGCCATCGATCGAGGCAGGCAAGGAGCAGGTGACCCGCCAATTTCCCATGGGTCGTTTTGGGGAAGTTGACGATATCTCGTCCGTGGTCGCCTTCCTCGCCTCCGATGCCTCCAAGTTCATCACCGGCACGGAACTGACGGTTGACGGTGGTTATACTTTAACCTGACGCATGCCTTCTGGGAACGAGCAGGCGGAGCTCTGCCGGACATGGGAAGTGTTGCGCGACGCCAGATGAAGACTCTTTCGCCTTACCCGTCAGTTCCGGGCAATCGGCGTGGGCGTGCGGATCATGGATGGGAGCCGCGGAGCACAGCAGAGTGCCCCGCATGAGAAGCAAGCTTCCAAACTCGAGGCGATTTCAATGAAGAACCCAAGCGGCCTCCAGGAAAAGGGCCTCGCCATCGTGACCGGCGCATCTTCCGGCATTGGGGCAGAATATGCGCGCCAGCTTGCGGCGCGCGGTTATGCTCTGCTTCTCGTCGCCCGGCGCGAGCACCGCTTGCTGGCGCTTGCCCAGGAGCTATCCGGAAAGCATGGGGTTTCGGTCCACGTGCTTCCACTCGACCTCGGTGATCCGGAGGCAGCCGAGCGAACCCGCGCTGAGGTTGAACGCATCGGCGTGCCCCTCAAATGGCTGATTAATAACGCGGGCTACGGACTCCTGGCCGCCTTCGACAAGAACACCGTCGAGGACTATCGTCGATACGTGCGGGTTTTGGCGATGGCACCGATCGAATTTGTGCATGTTCTACTGCCGCATCTCAAGCGTGCCGGGCCATCCCATATCATCAACGTGGCTTCGATATCCGCTTTTCTTCCCTGTGTTCCAGGAAGTAACCTTTATCCGGGCGCAAAGGCGATGCTGGTCAAGTTCACCGAACTGCTGGCCTTCGAGCTGGAATATACCGGCGCCAATGTCACCGCGACGGTTTCCTGTCCGGGCATGACGGAGTCGGAGATCTTCGATAGCCAGGTCGGAGTCGATGTCGCGCAATTCAAGAAGGTGAAGTTCATGCCGGCGAGCGTCGTTGTGAGCCAAGCGCTCGCGGCTGCGGAGTCGGGACGCATCACCATTATTCACGGTGTTGGGAATGTTATCGCTTCATGGTTGGGTAAGAATGTTCCCGATGTGCTCAAGCGCCGTTACATTCGTGCGGGAGCGCAGGCCATCCTGGGAGATGCAAAATAGGCTTCCTGTCCGCGCGGGCCCAGACATCTCGCTACGGCGCTGGGTTGCCTGGAAGACCACTTAGGGGCCGCATGTTCATTCCGCTGGCGCCTGGCGCGTAGGTACTGCGTCGGCACGACTTGATGAGCAGGACTTGAAAAGACGCAGCCGACATACTAGTGTGTCGGCTGCATCCCGACTAAACACTGAAGAGACTGACATTAGCCTTTGGCCATGATGGCCAGGCGCGCTTGTCCCTTCCGCGTGCCCTGAACCGCTGGGCGGCGGTCAGGGCTGCGGAAACGGTCTCCTAGAGTCGCTCGACGATCACCGCCGGCGCCATGCCGCCTGCGGCGCACATGGTCACCAAGCCGCGTTTCAGGTCGCGGCGCTCAAGTTCATCGAGCACAGTGCCGATCAGAATCGCTCCAGTTGCTCCGATCGGATGGCCAAGCGCGATGGCTCCGCCGTTGACATTGACCTTGTCGCGGTCGAGTTTGAGGTCGCGTATAGTCTTTTCGGTGACGACCGCGAAGGCTTCGTTGATCTCCCACAGATCGATGTCGTCGACCGTCCGGCCGGCATTGGCGAGTGCCTTACGCGCGGCGGGAACGGGCGCATTCAGCATCAGTGTGGGACAATCCCCCACATTGGACATCGCCAGCACCTTGGCCCGTGGCTTCCAACCCTGCTTGCGGGCATAGTCTGGCGAGGCGAGCAGCAGTGCGGCGGCGCCGTCCACGACACCGGACGAGTTGCCGGCATGATGCACATGCTCAATATCAAGATTCGGGTACTTGGCATTGATCAGGCCGCGGAACGTCAGACCAGTACCGTCGAGGTCGGCGTTGGCCAGCGCCGCGAAGGACGGTTTGAGGGCCGCCAGACCCTCTCCAGTGGTCTGCGGCCGGGGAAATTCCTCCCGATCAAGCGCGATCGTCCCGTCATGTCGGTAAACGGGAACCAAGCTTCTGTCGAACCGGCCTTCGGCGATGGCGACGGCGGTACGCTTCTGGCTCTCGAGCGCCAGCGCGTCGACATCGACGCGGCTGATTCCTTCAAGAGTAGCGATGGCATCGGCGCAGACCCCTTGGTGTGACTGGGGATGCCGCGCGCGCAGACGCAGATTGCCGGCATCCATCATCGTAGGCGGTTCCCCATGGGCAGCATCCTTGGCCGCCAGCGTGGCGGTCAGGGACATCATCTCCGTCCCGCCGGCGATCACGAGATTCTCAAGGCGCGACATGATCATGCCGGCAGCCAGATTGACACTCGTTATCCCTGACCCGCAGAACCGGTCGAGGGTTACGCCGCTTGCACGGATGTCATAGCCTGCGTCCAACGCTGCCATGCGCGCCAGATCGCCGCCCTGCGGCCCCCGCTGGGCGCTGGTGCCCCAGATGATGTCGTCGACTTCGGCGGTGTTAAGGCGATTGCGCGCGGCAATCGCCTCCAGCACGGTGGCAGCAAGATGCTGTGGGTGGAAATCGGCGAGTGCGCCCTTGCCGACCTTGCCGATGCCCCTAGGGGTGCGCACGGCGTCGATGATCCAAGCTTCGGTCATAAGATTTCCAATAATTCCAGTGAACAAAGAGGTTGGGGGCCGTGACCGACAGCGCGGCTTCCGGCTTGCCGTGCTTCAGGCGTTGTACTCGGCGATTTTAAGCTTCCCGAGCTGGGACATGTGGACCTCATCGGGGCCGTCGGCGAGACGAAGCCAGCGATTGGTCGCAAAGAGATAGGCGATGGGCGTGTCGTCACTGATCCCCATGGCCCCATGTGCTTGGATGGCGCGGTCGGTGACTCGTTGGGCCATGCTGGGGGCGACGATCTTGATCGCGGCGATCAGGTCGCGGGCGACCTTGTTGCCGTGGCGGTCCATCTGGTTGGCGGCCTTGAACGTGAGCAGTCGCGCCTGCTCGATCTCGCACCAGGACTTCGCGATATCCTGGCGTATGCTGCTCTGCTCGGAGAGCTTGCGGCCGAAGGCGACGCGGCTTTCGACCCGGCGCGCCATCAACTCCAGCGCCCGCTGCGCCTGGCCGATCGAGCGCATGCAATGATGGATCCGGCCCGGCCCAAGGCGGCCCTGGGCGATTTCGAAGCCGCGGCCTTCGCCGAGAATGATATTCGACTTCGGCACCCGCACGTTCTCGAACAGCACCTCGCATTCACCGCCCGGCGAATGGTCGCGGCCAAACGCCGTCAGAGTGCGCACGATGCTGATTCCCTGCGTGTTACGCGGCACGATAATGGTGGAGTGCTGCTGATGCCGCGGGTTGTCCGGCAGCGTTCTGCCCATGACGAGGAACAGATCGCATTTCGGGTGCATAGCCCCCGAGATCCACCATTTGCGGCCGTTGATCACATAGTCGTCACCATCGGGCAGGATGGTGGTGGAGATGTTGGTCGCGTCCGACGAGGCGACCTCCGGCTCGGTCATCACATAGGCGGAGCGAATCTCGCCGGCGAGCAGCGGCTTCAGCCAGTTTTCCTGCTGTTCGGGCGTGCCGTAGCGGGCGAGGACCTCCATGTTGCCGGTGTCCGGGGCTGAGCAGTTGAATACTTCCGGCGACCAGGGCACGCGGCCCATGATCTCGGCCAGCGGGGCATATTCCAGGTTCGTGAGGCCGGGGCTGAACTTGCCGTATTCGTGCGGCAGGAACAGGTTCCACAGCCCAGCGGCGCGCGCCTTCTCCTTGAGCGGCTCCATGCCCGGCCAGGATTTCCATTTGTTCACGGGATCGGAGCACCAGGCGTGCTCCTCCGCCTCGGCTGGATAGATATTCGCCTCCATGAAGTCCTGAAGCCGCACGAGCAGCTCCTTCGTCTTGGCGCTGTGTTCAAAGTCCATGATCTGCTCCAGTTGTCGTGTCTGTGAAAGGCCGCCATCCACTGTGTTGCTTGACCAGCGGGCGAAATCGAGCGGATCCACGTCGTCTCGGACTTTCGGCACCGCAGTCGAATTAGGGAGCGGCAGACGCCTCTGTCTGACCTAGGTTGACCCCGATCCGCCGCAGTTTGGCAGTCTCCAATGAAATAATCAATTACTTAATGAGATAAAATTCGAGAGACTGGCGAGGCTGAAGCCCTGACGCAAAGACGGCGAGATCGCGGAAATGTCGGTCGTCGTCGGTCTCGCTTCAACGCCCAGCCCCCGCACCGCGGAAGATCTAGCGCGACACAGCCCCGTCTGGCCCGACGCGCCCGAGATGCCCACTTTGACAGGATTTTGCGACCTTCCTTGCGGTCAGGGCTCCTTAGCTGCCGGGTAGGGAATCCCGGAAGCCGTGGCGCGACGGGATGCGTAGATGGTGCGCGGAAATCGGCTGCGGGCACGTCGCCTGCAGCAACTTGGCGAAAGCCCCTTGGATACGCATGCTACCATGCAAGACGCGACCAAGCCCAATATTAATTAACTGATTGACGTATAGCTTGGTATTGAGTAAGCTCGATGAGGTGCTGCTCGGCGCAGCCGGTCGATGCAAGGGACGGCGATAGTGTTGGAGAAGATCGAGGTCGAACGCTGGGGCGCTGTGACCATCCTGCGCCTCAATGATCCCAAAGTACTCAACGCAGTGACGACGCAAATGGTCGAGGAGCTCGATCAAGCGATCGACTCCACGATGGCCGGCACCCGTGCCTTCATCTTGACCGGTGCAGGCCGCGCCTTCTGTTCAGGCGCGAACCTGACTGCGCCCGAAGAAGTGCCCGCCGGCGGTGAGCCGGATGCCGGCGCGACGTTGGAGAGCCATGCCAATCCGCTGATGCTCAGGCTGCGGACCTTGCCTGTTCCGTGGATCACCGCCGTTCGTGGTCCCGCTGCGGGGATGGGGTGCTCGCTGGCTTTGGCGGCCGATTTCGTTTTAGCGAGTGAGACTGCCTATTTTCTGCAGGCCTTTATTCGCATCGGCCTGATTCCCGATTGCGGGTCGTCCTTCATGCTGGCGCGCGGCATCTCGCGGGTGCGGGCGATGGAGATGATGATGCTTGGCGATCGCGTTCCGGCGCAACAGGCCTTCGAGTGGGGGCTGATCAACCGCGTCGTAGCCGACCAGGAACTCGATGCGACCGCGTTGGATCTGGCTCGTCGTCTTGCCGCCGGCCCGACCCGCAGCTACGGCCTCATCCGCAGCCTCATCTGGGATGCTCTCGAAGCCAGTTATGAGGCAACTCTTCGCTGCGAGCGTGAATTGCAGAGAGAGGCAGGCCTTACGCGTGATGCGGGCGAGGGGCGGGCGGCGTTTATCGAGAAGCGTACTCCGGATTTCCTCGGCTACTGAGGTTTGGATGGTGCTTCCCGGAGATTTCAGCGGCGGCCTATCCGGACGTGCGGTCCTGGTATCCGGGGTGTCGTCCCGGTTCGGGCGGCGTTTTGCGACCGCGTGGCCGCCTGTCGGCTCACCCTTTTCAAGGGAAGTCGAGGCCTGTGACCGCGCCGTGTCTCTGCTCCGGCAGTCCATCGGCGGCCCCGATCTTCTCTATCGACGTTGTCACATCTCTGATCCTCCGACGACAAGGAAATCATGACTTACAACAGCATTTGCTACGAGGTTGAGCATCGCATCGCGACTATCACCCTCCATCGTCCGGACAAGCTCAATGCCTTCACTCCCGAGATGATGGACGAGATGATCGATGTCTTCGATCGGATTGATGCCGACGACGACGTGCGGGCTGTCGTCGTGACGGGGGCCGGGCGGGCATTCTGCGCTGGGGCGGATTTGTCGGCCGGCCCCACCGCCTTCGTCTTTGACGAGAGCGAGGAACTGATCCGACCGGACGGCAGTTACAACTACTCAGCCGCAGCGGTTCGCGACGGCGGCGGACGTCTAACGCTCCGGATCTTCAAATGTCTGAAGCCGGTGATTGCGGCGATTAATGGTCCGGCCGTCGGCATCGGCGCGACCATGACCTTGCCGATGGACATCCGGCTCGCGAGCACGGATGCTCGCCTCGGCTTCGTCTTCTCTCGGCGCGGTCTGGTGCCCGAGGCCTGCTCCTCGTATTTTCTCCCCCGCGTGGTGGGAATCTCACAGGCAATGGAGTGGTGTGCGACAGGGCGCGTCTTCCCTGCTTCTGAGGCCTTGGACGGTGGTCTGGTTAGCTCGTTGCACGCGCCGGAAGACCTGCTGCCTGCCGCACGGGCGATCGCTACTGAAATTGCTGCTAACACCTCTCCCGTTTCTGTAGCGCTGATCCGTCAAATGCTGTGGCGCGGCCTGGGCTTCACGGACCCGATGGACGCCCACCGGATAGACAGCAGGGGCATCTTCAATCGCGGCCGGTCACGAGACGTAGCCGAAGGTATAACGGCGTTCTTCGAAAAGCGGCCGCCAGCGTTTCCTGAACGGGTCTCCACCGATATGCCTGACTACTTCCCCTGGTGGGAAGAGCAGCAATACAGCTGACCGGCACCGTGCCCAGCAACAAGGACATATTCCTGCCCGATGCTTTCGAAGGGAAAAGCGTCTTCGTGGCCGGCGGATCGAGCGGAATAAACTTCGGTATCGCGCAGCGCTTCGCAGGCTGCGGCGCGAAAGTTGCGCTCATCAGCCGAAACGAGCGGCGGGTCATGGCCGCGGCTAGCGCGATTGCAGATAGCGGCGGTACGGCGGTCGGGTACGCTGCCGACGTGCGCCAATATGCCGAGATTGAGGTCGCGATGCATGCGGCGGCAAGCATTCACGGACCCTTCGATGTGGTGGTTTCGGGCGCGGCCGGAAACTTTCTGGCTCCGGTGCTGGGCATGTCCACCAATGCGTTCCGTACGGTCGTTGAAGTCGACCTGATCGGCACCTTCAACGTCTTTCGGGCCTGTTACGCCTATCTACGCCGACCCGGTGCGGCGCTGATTGCGATTACCGCAGGCCAGGGGCGGATTCCCATGATGTTTCAGGCCCATGCCTGCGCCGCGAAGGCCGGAGTCGATCTCGTGACGCGGGTGCTGGCCATGGAGGGGGGGCCGGCTGGCGTTGCCGTGAACGGACTCCCGCCAGGGACC